>JANXYS010000196.1 GCA_025355935.1 Chitinophagales bacterium
ATTTTTTTACTCGCCTAAAAATATACGAAAAAGGGCGCCCCTGGCTGATATACAGCCCTCTAGGGGATCAGCTCTGACTAACATTTGTTCGTTGGTAGCTTCAGCATTTAAAAACCAAAGTAATTTTTACTTTAGTTTTACTCTTTGATGCGACGATCACGAAGATGTACTATCTGCACTAATCCAAAAACAGTCACGCTTGCCGCGTCCGGTCCCCTGACCCACCGCGACTCGCTTTAATCTTCCATAAATTATTTTGCATTCGCCGCTGCTTGGTCCTCCGCCCCGGAGCATTAAATAATCTTTAACAATGCTGAATGTTGCACTCTTTTGCCGAAGGCGCCTTGTGCGCAACATTGCTTACATTTTTTCAATGTATCTTTTCAATTGCTCCGATATAGCAACATTATATTTCTTGTAAAAATCCACTGTACCAATGGCCGGACGATTTAATAGTTCTTTTCTGACTTTTAAAATCAACATGCACCAGCCCGAACGTAGGATAATAACCTTCTGCCCATTCAAAATTATCCAATAAGGTCCATACGAAATAGCCATCAACATTTGCTCCTTCCTTTTTAGCTTTTAAAATTTGTTGGATGTTATCTCTGATAAATTCTGTTCGTTCATGATCATTTATTTTTCCATCCTTAATTTCATCTTTAAATGCCGCACCATTTTCTGTAACTATTAACGGAGGAATATTTTTATAAGCTGCAAATTTTTTCAGTACATGATACATGGCTTCGGGATATACTTCCCAATTCATTAGGGTTGTTACAACGTTTCTTTTGTCTGCTTTTATGATCCTGGCTTTTACAAATGGTACAAAGGGGGTATGAGCCACGAATTCCCGGGTATAATTTTGAATACCGATAAAGTCCATGTCAAAAGCCAGTTTATTTTCATCGCCGGGCTTTATGACTTGCTCCATCCTTTTTAAAATCTTTAAATCATCTACCGGGTATCCCATACCTAGAAGAGGCTCCAGGAATAAGCGATTCAACAATGCATCAACTTTTTTAGCGGCGATAATATCCTTCTGAAGTGGCCTGTAGTGTTCAATATGCGACGATGAAAATGTAGTGCCAATATTAGCGTCGGGCACTAATCCACGAATTATTCTTCCGCTTTCTGCCTGGCATAGCGCCGCATGGTGCACGGCAGATAAAAAACTACGGAGCCCTTTTTTGCCGGGAGCGTGAACTCCCAAAAAATATCCGCCACCTGTGAAAACCATGGGCTCATTTAATATAATCCATTTCTTCACCCTGTCTCCAAAGTGCCGGCAGCAAACCTCGGTGTAATTGCTAAACCATTGTACTATATTTCTATTTGTCCAACCTCCATCATCTTCTAAAGACTGCGGGAGATCCCAATGGTATAGGGTAAGCCATGGTTCAATGCCGAGTTCAAGAGAGTGATCGATCAGCCTGTTGTAAAAGTCAATGCCTCGCCTGTTAATTCTGCCTGTTCCCTCGGGTATAATCCTGCTCCACGAAATAGAAAACCGATGATGTTTTATATTCAAGTCCTTCATCAGTTGAAGATCATTCCTGTAATTATTGTAAAAATCGCAGGCAACTTCGCCATGATGTGCCTGAAATATTTTCCCGGGCTTTCTTACAAATTTATCCCAAATAGAAGGTCCCTTACCGTCACTACTATAGCCACCTTCTATCTGGTAGGCAGCGGTTGATATGCCCCACTTGAAATCCGCACCAAAGTCTGCTTTTGTAAATGTCATTATCTGCCGGAAATTTGACTCATAATCCTGCCCAAATTTAAATCCCTAAACTTTTTAAGGGTAGTCGGTGCTTCTCCTAATGTGATTTCCTGCGCGACCTTCTGTAATTCGTGGTACTTCAAAAATACTTCGTCAAGTACCTGCGCAGTTATATCAGGGTATTCCATCGAAAGATTTTTAGTAAAATTTACCCAGTGCCGGATCTTTTCAATGTTCTTCGATTTCAATTTTTTTACCACTGTGATTCCCAATTGTTGTAAAGCTGCTGCATTACATTGTTGCTCGTACTGGCCTTTCATAGGCACAACTAATAATTTCTTTTTCAAAAACATTGCTTCAGCCGGCGTCTCAAACCCGGCGCCACAAAGTACCCCGGTACTGCTAACCATGCTTTCGATAAAAGATTCATTGTTTATGGGATAGATGTATACGTTTTTTTCAGTAAAAGCTTTTAACGCCTGCTTTGAAAATACTTCCCATTTTACCTCCTTTATATTGGTAAGTATTTTAATAATACGGCTGTCGGAATATGCGGGAAGGTAAACAGTGTAATGTCCATTATCCACTGGCTGCGCCTCCCTGACCTGGTGCCTTATCACTGGAGAAAATATGTTTTTATCATAAGCTTCGAAATGAAAACCAAATTCCTGGCTGACGGGTGCGTAATTTTTTAAAACAATGGCGCCCACCAGGTCCTTCTTCTTTGGCTTAGGAGATTTTTTATTGATAATGGCTGCCTGGTGACTTAAGCCTATACACGCTTTTAATTTTAATTTACAAGCCCAAGCACTCACCGGTTCAAAATCGTTAATCACCAGATCATATTGGTCAACATCCAGGCTCTTAATTTCATTATAAAGCCGTTTAAGATTACTTTTTTTATAGGTTGCTAAAAGGTCTATCCCCCCTTTTTTTCCAAAGACAAAACTTAACCCTTTAAATGTATATTTTATAGGGTAAGGTAATTGCACTTCAGCTTCTGTGCCACTAACTAATATATCCAGCTCACCTTTTAGCTGTAGGAGGGGAATGATATCTCTCGCTCTGCTGATATGGCCATTACCGGTACCCTGTATTGCATAAAGTATTTTCATGATGCTTTCATCGTATTAAAGTTTGCTAGTAAATTTTCGAACAATTCATTGCTCGATGGATCCTCCTCTTCTTTATGGGCGTTCATTTTTAGCATATCAGTTTCATCAAATTTGTACATGACCCAACTACCTTTGTTATATTCAAGTGCTGTTAAATTTTCTACCCAATCGCCGGAATTCAGATATATGGTGCTCCCTTGGTTATTAGATATTTTTCTCATTTCCGGCTGATGGATATGACCGCAAACAACATAGTCATACTGATTGTAAATGGCGATGTCAGCTGCTGTTTTTTCAAAACTAGTTATAAAGCTTACAGCCGATTTTACGCTGTTCTTAATTCTTTTTGAAAGCGAAAGTTTCCCTTTGTTCAAAATCTTTAAAGAAATAAAATTCGCAAGCCTGTTAATTAGAATGAGTAGGTCATAACCTGATGCTCCTAATTTGGCCAGCCATTTTGAATGTTGCATCGTTACATCAAATACGTCTCCATGAAAAAACCACGCGGTCTTGCCCTCGTCAAGAGGCAATATAAGTTTATCAACAATGCTGAAGGAGCCCATTTTAAAACCTGAAAACTTTCTCAGCATTTCATCGTGGTTACCGGTGATGTAATAAATTCTTACCCTTTTGGTCATCCAATGCATCAGGTGTTTAATAACCTTCATGTGACTTTTGGGCCAATACCTTTTACTGAATTGCCAGATGTCTACAATATCACCATTAAGCACTACTAACTTCGGATTTATACTTTTAAGATAAAACAATAATTCCCTGGCATGGCAGCCATATGTACCGAGGTGTACATCGGAAATCACAACGATGTCTACATTTCTTTTCTTTTGCTTCAAACTATTGAACTTTATAAAATTTTAGCGGAGAGCAGAAGGCATTGAAGCGATTAAGAAATAATCTGACCAACAGGTCTGTAAAAAGAAAATGTAACTTTTTCATGTGGACCAGGTTTTTACAGGCGTAAAGTACAAATGCAATGTGAACAAAAGTTTACGGAAACGTTATGCGAATATTAAACATGCATCTTGCCGTTTCGATTGGACATTGAAGCGGATGGTTGGTGGCTACGAAGTTCGCCAGGGGGCCTCGGAGGGTTCGTACCTTCAGGATCCGTCGCGAGTAAGTGGAAGGCACTTGCGGACACGAGCTATGGCGGCAGCTGCTGGTAAAAAAGTTGAAGGTTATTAATGCTTAAAAGATTTCATTATCAGCATTAGCTAGAAATATGCAGGGATGAATAGAAACTCATCTATCACTAATAAGCCTTGTATATTAGCCCGGAGTTGGTAGCTAATAATCGAAAACCCGTGTTTTAACTATTTTATGTGTGCCGTCGGCACAACGCAATAGACCTTTTGTTCTCATCGTTGCCTGAAGGTATTATTAGAGCTCACTTTATTTACAATTTTTCATAGTGAAGTGCTATTACACCACACTCAAAAGTCTTAGACTCTACCAGTTTCAACTGAGTCGTTCCGATTATATCTTTAAATAACGGCTTACCTTGTCCTAATATAATTGGATTAACTAGGAGCCAGAACTCGTCAATTAGATTTTGTTTTAATAATGAAAGTGAAGCACCCGGACTTCCAAATATTAAAATATTTTTTCCGTCTTCTTTTTTTATTTTATTTATGTTTTCTGCGAGTTCGTCGCCAATAACCTTGGTATTGTCCAGCCCTTTTTCAGTAATTGTCTTTGATAAAACAATTTTTGGAACCCGGTTGTACCATGCCGAATGTTCTTTGTCGTGTTTGGATGCGCTTGGTTCGTTACCCGCGTTTGGCCAATAACTCTGCATCATTTCATAAGTGACGCGTCCATAAA
>JANXYS010000197.1 GCA_025355935.1 Chitinophagales bacterium
CGTCCAGGCAGAGCAGCATAGAATCTGTTTGTTTCTCTTTAAGCAAACGCTGATATTCTAACGCAACTTTCTTCGTAATACTTCCGCTTCTATTTGTGCCTGAGATTATTGTGATCATGCTAATTTTTACTGTTATACCAAAATACGGTGAATTTTGTTCAATCAATTAAATGCGATATATAGAAGAAATAAGTTTTAAAAAAAGCTTTAGCTCCAATTTTATACCGAATAACTAAATTTGCCAAGATGACGGTTCTTACTGCAGATTTAATCCCGGAACTATAAAATAATTCCGATGTTTGTAGCTTATCGCATTTTTTTCCGTTACATATGCAACTCAATATGCGGCGCGGGATAAATCTTCAACTGATTTACAGGAAATAAGGAATAATATGGCAAGAATAATTGGGATTGCAAACCAAAAGGGAGGGGTGGGGAAAACTACTACTGCAATAAACCTGGCAGCAAGTTTTGCAATACTGGAATATAAAACTTTGCTGGTAGATGCGGATCCACAGGCAAACAGCACAACGGGCGTAGGTTTTGACCTGCATAACGTCACGAAGAGCCTATACGATTGTATGGTGAACGAGGCACTTGCGAAAGACACTATACTCAAAACAGCCATTTCTCACCTCGATTTAATACCATCCCATATAGACCTTGTTGGTGCTGAGATTGAAATGATTAACTATCCGAACCGCGAAAGCGTTTTGAAAAATATACTTGAACCACTGCGGGAAGATTATGATTTTATTGTCATTGACTGCTCTCCGTCTCTCGGTCTGATTACCGTAAATGCTCTTGTTGCTGCGGATAGTGTCGTTGTACCAGTTCAAACCGAATTCTTCGCTTTGGAAGGATTGGGAAAATTATTGAATACTGTAAAAATCGTTCAGAACCGGCTCAATACAGATCTCAAGATTGAAGGTATTCTTATGACCATGTATGATGGACGTTTGAGGCTATGTAACCAGGTAGTGAGTGAAGTGCGCCGGCATTTTGAAGATATGGTTTTTAGCAGTATCATTCATCGAAACACAAGATTGAGTGAGGCGCCAAGCGTTGGAAAGCCAGTGATCTTATATGATTCTGAGAGTAAAGGAGCAGTTAATTATCTGAATCTTGCAAAGGAAATTTTACAGAAAAACAACCTGACTAAAATTTCCCAGGAAGAGAGAGTAATGAGCTAAATTGATCACTAGCGCGTAGAAATAAATTTTTTCAATTAAAAGGAATGAAGGGAAGAGTTGATTTTTAGGAAATCAATTCCCGGGAATTTTAGTATAAATTATGAGCGCTCAAAATAAAAAAGACGTATTAGGTAAAGGTATCCGTAGCCTGCTTCAAAATATCGATGCGGATCTTAAAACGACATCCGGTAATCTAAAGGCGGAAATCATTGAAAAATCCACTGTAAGCCAGCGTATTCCGCTCGACCAAATCGAGCCAAACCCCAACCAGCCGCGTAAGGATTTTGACGAGAACGCCTTGAGTGAATTAGCAGCCTCTATCAAGATCCATAATATCATCCAGCCATTAACGGTGTCGCCGATGTCGAATGGTAAGTTTAGATTAATTGCCGGGGAGCGTCGGTTCCGTGCATCAAAAATAGCTGGCCTAAAGGATGTACCAGTTTATATTAAAGAGGGATCCGACAGTCAGGTTCTGGAACTTGCTTTACTGGAAAACTTACAGCGCGAAGATTTAAATGCGATCGAGATTGCAATTAGTTACAAAAGATTGATGGATGATCTTGACTACACCCAAGACCAGGTATCGGAAAGAATGGGAAAAGAAAGAAGTACTGTGGCCAATTATATTCGTTTATTAAAATTACCACCCGATATCCAGGTTGCCGTTCGCAACGGCGTAATCAGTATGGGACACGCCCGGGCATTAATAAATGTGGATGTAGTTGATAAACAATTATACATATTTTCAGAAATAAAAAATAAGGCGCTGTCAGTAAGACAAACCGAAGACCTGGTTCGTAACATGTACACCGGCTCGGGTTTTGTTAAATCAACCGTAAAAACAGCGTTGCCACCTGCATATAAAAAAATAGAAGATAATTTAGCATCGCAATTCAGTACAAAGGTGAAATTAAACCATACTAAAAAAGGAAGCGGAAGTATTTTATTTGAATATTACTCATTGGATGAACTGAATGGCTTACTGGAAAAACTGAATATCAATGTTAGCTAATGTTTCTCTTTAAATATTTCCTTCCAGCTATATTGTTATGTCTGATTAGCGTAATGGTATTTGCTCAGCGGGATACGCTGCGTACTGACACGTCGGGCAAAATAATTGGGTCAAAACATATTAGCCTTCTTAAGGACACTTCCGTAAAATACGATCCGCGAGTTGCCATCCGGCGTTCAGCTCTAATTCCCGGCTGGGGCCAGGCTACTAATAAAAAATACTGGAAGATTCCTCTTGTTTATGGTGCGCTTGGAACAACCGGTTATCTTTTTTTCCGAAATCTTCATCAATATAAAACAGCGCGACAGGCTTTTATTAATGCTACGGATGGAAATGATTCAAATGATATCCAAATACCTGAGCCATATTACAGTGTGAGGAAGTCGCCGGATCGAATCCGATCCTTTCGGAACTCCGTTCGCCAGAACGTTGATTATTCGGTGCTTTTTTTTATTGCCTTCTGGGGATTGAACGTTGCCGATGCTGCCGTTGACGCTCACCTGAAAACCTTTGATGTAAGTGACGAACTTAGTGTCCAGATAAAAGCCGGATACAGCCCAATGGCAAAGACAAATGGGATTAGCCTTGTACTCAATATTAAGTAGGTAGCGGATTTCCCCTGAACAAAGTTTTTAAAATCTCTAAAAGCAGCAGGCGGGTCTGAAGTAACAAGACGTAGCACGGTAAGAGCTAAGGAACAAAATGTGGCAACAACTCTCAGGATGAACAAAACGTGGCAGCGCAAAGGCGGGCAAACAAAACGTGGCAACCCAACAAGTGACATACAAAACGTGGCAGCATGACAATTCTTTAAAAAGCTGCTACATCTCTTTTAAAAATCGCTCAAATTTGAATAATCAGGAATCAAACGCTAATTTTAACCCATTAGTAAAACTTAATAAAGATGAAAATAGCATTGATAGGATATGGTAAGATGGGCAAGGCTATTGAAGCAATCGCGTTGACAAAGGGGCATACAGTCGGGTTAAAAATTGACATGTACAATGACGAAGAGCTAACCGCGGAAAACCTCCGTCACCACGATGTAGCTATCGAATTTACGGGTCCTCACAGTGCGGTCAAAAATATCATGGCCTGTCTTGATGCTGGATTACCGGTTGTAAGCGGCAGCACGGGCTGGCTTGAAAAGTGGGAAAAAGTCAAACATTATTGTCAGGAAAAAAACGGAAGCTTATTATATGCCAGCAATTTCAGCATAGGTGTAAACATATTTTTTGAACTTAATAAAAAGCTTGCCGAACTGATGGCTGTTTTACCTGAGTACGGGGTATCGATCGAAGAGATCCATCATACTGCAAAAATGGACGCACCAAGCGGCACCGCGATTACTTTAGCGGAACAGGTCTTAAAACAACAACCCCTTAAAACGGCATGGGTAAACGAAGTTACTTCTGATCCCGGCAAACTATCAATTATTAGCAAGCGGGAGGATCCCGCCCCTGGCACCCATCATGTTAAATATAGTTCGGTTATCGACGATATCGAAATCATTCACACCGCACATAGCCGGGATGGTTTTGCCGCAGGAGCAGTTATGGCAGCCAATTTTCTGGCAGGAAAGAAAGGTATTTTCACCATGCAAGACGTGATGAATATAACCTAGCTTTTTCCCTGGCTGGAAGAAAGTGAATATATTAGATAAGACTAACAGACAAAAAAATCCCCGCTTGACAAGAAGCGGGGATTTTAAATTAATTTTTTTAGCTTAGAAAGTGTAACCTAAACGAACGCCTACAGTATTCGAGCTGCTGCCACCCTTCGCACTGTAGCCTGTATACTTTAACAATGCATTAAAATTTTCAGTGAATTTATACCCGATACCTGGCGCGTATGTGAAAGCAGTACCGCTTGCACCGTTACCAGTAGCGAAAGTTACACCGAGTTGAGCTGACCCAAACACTTGTGGTGTAAATTTGTACTCGATACCTCCTAACAATGGTACATACCCTATGGAAGGAAATTTAAATCCGTTTACCGTTTTACCCTGGAAGCTGATGTAACCTGCCTGCAGTGTTAGATCCAGTGTAGGATCAAGGACAAAGTTAGCCTGCGCGCTGCCGCCAATCCCAAAGGAATAAGCATCGCCAAATGTTCCAAGTGGAAAAGCGGTTTCAAGGCCAATTCCAAATTTCACATTACTGTTTTGTGCAAACCCTGCAAATGAAGCAGCAGTTAAAGCAACAACAAATAATAATTTTTTCATCGTTTTCATTTTTAGTTTTTATAATGGGCCGCAAAAGTATGGATAATAATATTTTATCCGAATGTTTGCCATGCAAAGTAACACATTCATTATTTCATATCCAATACCTTTTAACAAAAACTTCAATCCTAAAGATTTTGAAGCATATCTTTTACCATCTCAGGCAAGGCAAATTCTTCTTTCCAATTCCAGTCGCGGCGCGCAACAATATCATCGATACTTTGGGGCCAGCTGTCTGCAATGGCCTGCCGGTAATCCGGTTCATAACTAATCTCAAATTCAGGTATATGCTTTTTTATTTCGACTGCAATTTCTGCTGGCGAAAAACTCATACCCGAAACATTATAGGAAGTTCGAATGCTGATCTTGTCCTCCGGCGCTTCCATCAATTCAATAGTCGCCTTTATGGCATCCGGCATATACATCATCGGGAGGTAGGTATCATCTTTTAAAAAACAGTTGTATTTTTTTTCTTCCCGCGCTTCATGAAATATTTCGATTGCATAATCGGTGGTGCCGCCTCCTGGCGCGCTCTTGTAACTTATCAGGCCAGGATAACGGAGGCTGCGAACATCTACACCAAATCTTTTATGGTAATAGTTACACCAGAATTCACCGGCATATTTACTAATGCCATAAACGGTTATGGGCTCTATAATAGTTTGTTGAGGGCACCTTACCCGTGGAGACGTTGGCCCGAAAACGGCGATAGAGCTAGGCCAATACACTTTGTGCAATTTTTCTTCGCGGGCGATATCCAGCACGTTCAAGAGGCCCTGCATATTGAGATTCCAGGCGAGATTAGGATTTTTTTCACCAGTTGCGGAAAGAATGGCGGCCAGTAAATATATTTGGGTGATACCCTGCCGGATTACCTGTACATGGAGCATCTCTTTGTTCATCACGTCCATGCTCACATATGGTCCTGTTCCTTCCAGCAACACATTCTGCTCCCGGAGATCAGATGCAATGACATTCGAGTTACCATAAATTTTCCGAAGGGCAAGGGTAAGCTCTACACCGATCTGCCCACTGGCACCGATCACTAATATTTTTTCTTTAATCATAGATGGTTTTCAAGATGCCAAAAGTAAAGAGAAATATCTACCTGTAACTTCTTAGTTGTAGTAATGGATCCTTAAAAAACTTTACTGCAATGAAAAATTAAATGAACTTTTTTCTGCTTAAACAAATGACCAGCTGGTGATTTCTTCAATCGGATCAGATCTGGCACGAGCAGCTTAACTTTACCCCATGGAAAATTATCTAACCGAACTTTTCAGTAAACAACAATATGATCCTAAAAATTTTTTTCTTATTGCAGGCCCTTGTGTAGTTGAAAGTGAAGCATTGATTAACCAGGTAGGTGAAAAGGTTGCGGATATATGCAGGCGTCTGAATATCCCTTACATATTTAAATCATCATACAAAAAAGCTAACCGGACCAGTGCGGGGTCGTTCACCGGCATTGGCGATGAAGAAGCCCTCGGTTTCGTAAAAAAACTTGGAGAAAGATTATCGCTTCCAACAACATCTGATATTCATTCAGCACAGGAAGCCACGATCGCAGCCAAATACGTAGACATTTTGCAAATACCCGCATTTCTGTGCCGCCAGACTGACTTACTCGTTGCTGCAGGGGAAACCGGTAAGATCGTAAATGTTAAAAAAGGGCAATTTCTCAACGGGCCATCTATGAAGTTTGCAGTTGAAAAACTTTATAATACAGGTAACAAAAAGGTAGGTTTAATTGAACGAGGCAACACATTCGGTTACCAGGATTTGGTAGTGGATTATCGAAATATTACCTGGATGAAAGAAATAAATGTACCTGTAATTATGGATTGCACTCACTCCTTACAGCAACCGAACCAGGCAGCCGGTATAACGGGCGGAAATCCAGAACTCATTGAAACAATAGCAAAAGCGGCTATCGCTACAGGCGCTGATGGTATTTTTATAGAAACGCATCCGAATCCTGCTGAAGCAAAAAGTGATGGTGCCAATATGCTTCCCCTCGAACTGCTGGAACCCCTGCTGGAGAAGCTCGTGCGGCTTCGGTCCGCTGTGGCCTGACACTTTTTTAAAACATTTAATTACAGTTTAGTTTATAATAGTTATATGCAACTTAGCCCCAATCAATTTAATGAACTTATCAGGAATCGCCGTTCGGTTTTCCCTAAACAATTTTCTGCGGGCAAAATAGTGCCAAGAGCAATTATAGAACAAATGCTCATTAACGCGACCTGGGCACCTAGTCATGGTCAAACAGAGCCCTGGCATTTCAATGTATTTTCGGGCGATGGGTTAAAGAAGCTTGCAAATTTCCAGGCCGAAATGTATCGTCAGCAAAGTGGAGAAAATTTTGTACAAACAAACTATCAAAAACTGCTTGAAACGCCTTTATTAGCGTCTCACGTTATTTCTATCGGCATGAAACGTACAACCGCCAAACGAATCCCAGAAATTGAAGATATTGAGGCTGTAGCATGCGCCGTACAAAATATGTATCTCACAACTACCGCTTATGGAGTTGGAGGTTATTGGACAACAGGCGGAACTACTTACATGGAAGGCGCAAAATCTTTTTTCGGACTCGGAGAACAAGATAAACTGCTAGGTTTTTTTTATATCGGCGAAATTGAAGTACCGTCAGCAACCGGTAAGAGAGTAGCCATTAATGAAAAAGTAACCTGGATTGACTAAAGATACCAGAGAGGATTTCGTTTGGCATTTAAAATGTATCGTTTCACATTCATCCAGAAGGCTACAAATAGATAAATTACGACTGGTGAACCCATTGTGAGAAATGACAGATAAATAAAATTCTTTCGAATTGTGCTGGTAGCAATGCCCATCCGCTCACCAATGGCGGTGCAAACTCCAAATACATGCCACTCAATAAATTGTTTCAGACGATTCATATGCTAATATAAATTAATTGGGTAGGCTGGCAAATTTTGTTTATCACCATTATCTGCCCACGACTCAGCTTTCGTTCTTTTGCAAAAATATAAGATAATTCGAATAATGAAAAAGATGGGCAGTCTTTTTAAGCAAGATCATCTTGTGTATTAAAGCTTTGATAGTGCCCGCAATTCAATATGATTTACTGAGCAATTTTCCTGCCGCGCATATCCTCGCCTTCATAAATCCGGCTTTAAATAATCGACAGGTTTTTGTAATTTCGCAGCAACCCAGCATGCATCAACCATTTGCCGGCCTTTTTTCCCGGTTTCACAGCTGAATCACTATTTTCAAAATCAAATTATTACTATGGCTTTCGACATCGAGATGATCAAAAAGCTTTACTCAAGTTTCCCCGAAAGAGTTGAAGCTGCGCGTAAAGTAGTAGGCAAACCACTGACCTTAACAGAAAAGATTTTGTATGCCCATTTGTGGAAAGGCACAACAGAGTCCGCATACACGCGGGGCAGTTCCTACGTGGATTTTGCGCCTGATCGTGTGGCTATGCAGGATGCCACGGCCCAGATGGCCCTACTCCAGTTTATGCAGAGTGGCAGAACCTCGGTAGCTGTACCAAGTACAGTTCATTGTGATCACCTGATCGAAGCGAAAGTAGATAGCAAAACCGATTTAAGCAGGGCTGTAAATGAAAGCAGCGAGGTATATGATTTCCTTGCTTCTGTTAGCAATAAATACGGCATTGGCTTCTGGAAACCCGGGGCTGGTATCATTCACCAGGTAGTTTTGGAAAACTATGCATTCCCCGGAGGACTGATGATTGGTACCGATAGTCATACCGTTAATGCGGGTGGTCTCGGGATGATCGCTATCGGCGTCGGCGGGGCAGATGCTTGCGATGTTATGGCAGGATTGCCATGGGAATTAAAAATGCCTAAACTTATCGGAATAAAATTAACAGGCAAACTTAATGGCTGGGCCGCTCCAAAAGATGTCATTTTAAAAGTTGCCGGAATTCTCACCGTAAAAGGTGGTACCGGAGCAGTAGTTGAATATTTTGGAGAGGGCGCGACCAGCATGAGCTGCACAGGTAAAGGCACTATTTGTAATATGGGTGCTGAAATAGGCGCTACAACTTCTACTTTTGGTTACGATGAAAGCATGAGCCGTTACCTTGGGGCAACAGGCAGGGCCGATATTGCAGCCCTCGCTGACCAGATAAAAGAACATTTGACAGGTGATGCGGAGGTTTATGCAGACCCTGAAACATATTTCGACCAGGTTATTGAAATTGATCTTAATAACCTTGAACCTCACTTGAATGGACCATTTACTCCCGATCTGGCCACTCCTATTTCAAAAATGAAAGAAGCCGCGGCATTGAATGGCTGGCCTACAAAAATTGAAGTAGGATTAATTGGAAGCTGTACTAACTCCTCTTACGAAGACATCAGTCGTGCAGTTAGCCTGGCCAAACAAGTGGGTGAAAAAGGCTTAAAACTTCAGTCAGAGTTTACCATTACCCCCGGAAGCGAACAAGTTCGTTTTACCATTGAACGGGATGGTTTCCTGGAAACATTTAATAATATTGGAGCAACGGTATTCGCCAATGCCTGCGGACCATGTATTGGCATGTGGGCCCGCGTAGGGGCTGAAAGAGCGGAAAAAAATACAATCGTGCACAGCTTTAACCGAAATTTTGCCAAACGTGCAGACGGCAACCCAAACACCTTCGCCTTCGTGGGATCGCCGGAAATTGTAACCGCTATGGCCATTGCGGGCGATCTAACCTTCAATCCTCTTACGGATTCGCTAATGAATGATAAAGGCGAAATGGTAAGACTTGATCCGCCAACAGGATTTGAATTGCCGCCCCGTGGCTTCGCAGTAGATGATCCCGGATTCCAGGCACCCGCTGCTGATGGTTCCGGAGTAGAAGTTATTGTTTCTCCAGTTAGTAAAAGACTTCAGTTGCTTGATCCCTTTCCCGCATGGGAAGGTATTGACCTGAAAGGTTTAAAACTGCTTATTAAAGCTAAAGGCAAATGTACAACTGATCATATTTCCATGGCCGGCCCCTGGTTGAAATTCCGTGGTCATCTGGATAACATTAGCAACAATATGCTAATCGGTGCTGTGAATTTTTTCAATGAAAAAACTGATCTTGTCGAGAACCAATTAACGGAAGAGTATGGCACCGTTCCTAATACACAACGCGCTTATAAAGCCGCCGGCATAGGCACTATTGTGGTTGGTGATGAAAACTATGGAGAGGGTTCATCCAGGGAACATGCTGCGATGGAACCGAGGCATTTGGGCGTTCGCGCGGTGTTAGTAAAATCCTTCGCTCGAATTCACGAAACAAATTTGAAAAAACAAGGAATGCTGGGTCTTACATTTAATGATAAACTTGATTATGATAAGATCCTGGAAGATGATACGATTGATATCATCGGGCTCACCAGCTTTGCCCCTGATAAGCAGCTGCAATTAGTACTTCATCATAAAGACGGTACTATCGACAGCATTTACGTAAATCACACCTATAATCAGCAACAGATTGAATGGTTCAAAGCGGGTGGCGCATTAAACATTATTCGTAAGGAATTTGCGGACCGTCAATAAGAATTCGAAAAAATCTTTTATAAGTTGTACTTTAACCGGTACAACTTTTTTTATGTTCCGGAGGGTTTATTTGCGGAGGGATGAAACATTTTATTAAGCATTTCGTAGAGCTGAGGATGCTTAGTTTGCAAAAGCTCCGGCCGTTCAAAAAAATATTCGGCAACAACAGCAAAAAACTCACTTTGTTTCGTGTAACCGTAGGGGTTTATATCTGACTTTCCCGCTACTATTTTTTTAATCTCTTCATGGATCATTGTAACCCAGGGCAAAACATATTGACGTTGTAGCAAGAGTTCAGGGACCCCATCGATGTCGCCATCCATTTTATCGATCAGATGAACGAATTCATGAATGACGGTATTATTCTTGTCAGACTGATTCTTAAATCCCAGTTCCAGTGCAGGTTTTGACAGGAGCATCTTGCCTTCCAGGTAACCACTTCCTACCATTCCCATAATTATCCTTTCATTGTTACCGGCACTCTCAAAACTGGCATTGAACTGATCGGAATATATTAGTACTTCTTCGAGGTTATGATAGGTCCAGGCAGGAAAATAAAAAATGGGAATAATTGCTCCTGCCGCTACCAGCAAACGATCGCCGTCAGTGATGGCAGTATCAACACCGGTTATCTTAACCGCAGACAGGAACTCCAGTACGTCTTTTCTAAAATGTTCCTGCTCACTGTCGGTTAACTTTGCGTAGAATAATACTTCTTTCCGCAGGAAATCGTGATTTAATTTTGGGAGATCTTCCAGGGCAGGGGAAAATTTCGTCCTTGTAAAAAACCAGGCGGCGCAAATGATAATAAAAAGGAATAAAATAACTGGAACCATAAAAAGGAATTTACCGCATGATCAAACATAAAAGAGTCGCAAGGCAATGTCTCAATAAAGATCAGACGGGTCTTAGAAAATAACGTCAAACCAAACTTTCGTTTTGTTATTCCAGTCACCATTATAATTGATTACAAGTTCTTCACCAGGTTTAATTAGGCGAACGGTCTTCACAAATATAGTATCGTTATCATAGTCCATAAAATATTCACAATTGCTACCATAACTGTGGTTATAGATGGGTATCAACCCAAGGGCCATACAACATTTATCTTTTTGAAGTCCCCATTCAAAAATGTAGTCATGTAGCAGGGTTTTATCCAGGTATTCCCTATCCCTTTTACTCATTACTATTACGGGTGAAAGCTCCACTACAACTCCTGCGTCTATCGTTCCGTTTGTGAATACTCCCCTGCCTTTGCCAGCCACAACATCTACATAAAGTGCCGGATGAAGCATAACGTTTGTTTAGATTTAAAAAAGCTAAATTGCAACCTATCGCGAACGAAAATAATAAATTGATCGGATGTCCTTAGAATTAGATGAAATACCGCTGGAGCAACAGTTTAATGAGATCATTGCTACAGAAGATAAACTGGCCATCAGGGATTTCCTGAATGATCAGAATATTAGTGATGTGGTTAACCTCATTTATGAACACCCGGATTATGAAACCCAGATAATCTCTCACCTTTCTATCCACCGGGCAGCGAGTGCCTTCAAAATTCTTGATCTTAGCGAGCAGAAAAGGATCATCAGTAATCTGCCTGCATTTAAATCGGCGGAGCTTTTAAATGAACTGCCGGTAGATGACCGCGTAGATTTCTTTGAAGAATTACCTACAGGCACTGTACGCGAGCTCATAAAAACCCTTAACCCGGAAGAAAGGAAAACCACACTCGAGTTGTTGGGCTATCCCGAAAACAGCGTGGGACGCCTGATGAACCCCGAATACGTGTATGTTTATGAATATAATACAGTTAAAGAAGTACTCGAAAGTATACGCAGGTATGGCACCAATACAGAAACCATTGATGTGATTTACGTCATTAACAAACGGGGCGAATTGCTGGATGACATCAGGATCCGCGATTTCATTCTGGCAGAACCTGAAGTAAAAGTGAATGAATTGATGGATGACCGCTTCATCGCATTGAATGTTACCGACGACCAGGAAAGTGCGAGTGGCGTATTTAAAATGAATAATCGTGTAGCCCTGCCCGTGGTAGACAATCAAAATATCCTCCTCGGGATAGTTACCATCGATGATATCCTGTGGGTAGCACAAGAAGAGTTTACAGAAGATATTCAAAAGATAGGTGGTACCGAGGCGCTTGATGAGCCGTACCTCGATATCGGCATTTTAAAACTTGTTAAGAAGCGCGCAAGCTGGCTTGTTATATTGTTTCTTGGCGAAATGCTTACAGCAACGGCTATGCAATTTTTTCAGCACGAAATTGAGGCCGCCACCGTACTTGCATTATTTATACCGCTTATTATGAGCAGTGGCGGCAATAGTGGCTCTCAAGCGTCTACCCTTATCATCCAGGCAATGGCACTTGGTGAAGTTACGCTTACAGACTGGTGGCGGGTTATGCGGCGTGAGTTAGTCTCGGGTGCAATGCTGGGCGTTATACTAGGACTTATTGGCTTGTTAAGGATCGTTCTCTGGCAGCAGCTGCATATTTACGATTATGGTATCCACTGGAAATTGGTAGGAACCACTATCTGCTTTTCTTTAATGGGAATCGTACTCTGGGGTAGTTTGATGGGTTCTATGCTTCCATTGATTCTTAAAAGACTTAAACTTGATCCTGCAGCATCTTCCGCGCCGTTTGTCGCCACCCTGGTCGATGTGACGGGCATTATTATTTATTTTTCAGTTGCTTATTTTTTCCTCAAAGGCGTGCTACTATAAAATTTCCGTTGGTTATTAAAATTCAACAGAAGTTTATTACTTATTAAGGCCTCTAAAATTAGTGTAGATTTTTGCGTGACGATGGGACCATTTTGGTAGAGTCTCTCACTACAAGGCGTCTTGCTAGATAGTTGACTAATACACTGTCCTTATCTGCCTGGCATTGATTAGAAGTTCTATCAGACACACGTCATTGCCGCGCCCATCACAAAAATTCCGCAAGGGGTATTTATAAAATCTTTTAAAATGCGACTACAATAAAGTTTGCCAGTAAAATCAGCACCCGGCTGTCCCTGATCATACAGAATTTGATTTAGTTAAAAAGATACGTTCAGCCATTATTTTCGATAATATTGTGGATTAAATTTTACAAACAGTTCAATTAATCATATATGTGCGGAATAGTTGGATATACGGGTCCCAGGCAAGCATACCCGGTCATTTTAAAAGGTTTAAAACGGCTCGAATACCGGGGTTATGACAGCAGTGGCGTAGCCTTGCTCAATAATGGAGGGTTAAGCGTTTACAAAAAGAAGGGCAAGGTAGCCGAACTGGAAGAATTTATGATCGGCAAAAATGTAGATGCACACATAGGTATTGGACATACCCGCTGGGCCACCCACGGAGAACCCAGTGACCGGAACGCCCATCCTCATACTTCGGCAAATGGAAAGTTAGCAATGATTCACAACGGTATTATTGAAAACTATGCCCAGATAAAAAGTGAATTAAGCAGGAATGGTTACAGCTTCACCAGCGATACCGACACTGAAGTGCTTTTGAACTTTATTGAATACATCCAGACAAATAACGAATGTTCCCTGGAAGAAGCACTCCGTATTGCTTTGAAAAGAGTATCCGGTGCATATTGCATTTTGCTCATTGAAGCATCCGATCCCGACACGATCATTGCCGCCCGGAAGGGTAGCCCGCTTGTTATCGGCATAGGTAAAGGCGAACATTTTCTTGCTAGCGACGCATCTCCTATCATCGAATACACCAAGGAAGTAGTTTATGTAAATGATTATGAGCTTGCAATCGTAAAGCCCGACGAAATCATCCTTAAAAACTTAGGTAACGAAAAGATTACACCCTACATCACCCGCCTTGATATGGAACTTGCGGCAATTGAAAAAGGAGGGTACGATCATTTTATGCTCAAGGAAATATTTGAACAACCAAGTACAATATATGATTGTCTGCGCGGCCGGCTCGACGCAAATGCGGGAACAATAACTATGGCAGGCGTTCAGAACAATATCGAGCAATTGAAAAATGCCAGTCGTATAATGATACTTGCTTGCGGAACGTCCTGGCACGCCGGACTTACTGCTGAATACATTATCGAAGAATTATGTCGTATTCCGGTAGAAGTTGAGTACGCCTCGGAATTCAGGTATCGAAATCCAATCGTTAATAAAGGAGATGTGATCATTGCAATTTCACAAAGTGGTGAAACGGC
>JANXYS010000319.1 GCA_025355935.1 Chitinophagales bacterium
GGAGAAAATAATGCAAGGGCTACCATTATACTGGGATTACGTTTTCTAACTGTAAGGCCCAGCCGCTTAACGGCATCAGGCAGGGTCGGCAAAGCAACACTAACACGGTTTTGTACATCAAGGGCCGCAATATTTACATCGGTGCCAATATCGAAGTTTACATTTATACTACTTTGGCCGCTGCTGGTACTATTGCTGCTCATGTAAGTCATGCCCGGCGTCCCGTTGATCTGGGTTTCGATGGCTGTGGTTGTAGTCTGTTCAACTGTTTGAGCGTCGGCGCCGGTAAAGTTTCCTGACACGGTTACCGTGGGCGGCGTGATGTTTGGGTATTGAGCTACGGGTAAAGTGGTCATTGCGATCAAACCAACCAGTACAATTACCACAGAAATTACGATTGCTGTGACGGGTTTTTTTATAAATGTTTCTGCTATCATATCCTATTTACTTATGCCAACGGCAGCATCTTAAAGGGTTATTTTTTGGCGGCCGGTAGGGCATTGCCCATATTTACCTTCACTCCTTCACGAAGATTCTGGACACCTTGCGTTACAATTTTATCACCTGCATGCAAACCATCATTAATAATTATATTTGCACCTATTTGCTTCCCCAATACAACTTTTCTTTGTGAAACCTTGCTACTATCTCCCGGAATGTACACGAAGTATTCTCCCAGTTGTTCTACCACGGCCTTGTAGGGAATTACTATCGATTGTGTTTTATTAGAATTTTTTACACGCACCGTCCCGTTCATTCCTGCTTTAAGCGTGTTGTCATTATTAGGGAATACAAGTCTTGCTTTAATCGTTCCGGTTTGTGGGTTTACGGCCCGGTCTATTAAAACCATTTTTCCGGGGTAAGGATAAATATCATTATTAAATGCAAGCGTGAATGTTGAATCTGATGCAGCAGACTTATCGTTTAACATATTTGTAAACCTGTAGATATCGTTCTGCGCAATATTGAAATCTACTGCCAATTCGCCGTTCGATGAAACCGTGTTTAAAACGGTTTGCCCCGCTGTTACAGCTGCACCCGATTTAACCAGTGAAATTCCAATTACGCCATTAAAAGGAGCGTAGACTTTTGTATATTTTACGCTCGTGGACACAGCCTGGATGTTAGCGCGTGCTGCTGCAGACTGGCGCCTGGCAACTTCCACCGCTGCGTCTGCATTATCAACCAGTTGTTTTGCTACCGCGTCTTCTTTGTCCAATTCGTGGTAACGGCTTGCGTCTTTTTTGGCCTTGTTTAAATTAGCTTCCTGAACCTGTCCGCCAGCAACCGCCTGCTGGTAATTTGCAGCGTATAGCTGGGCATCAATAGAATAAAGAAGCTGTCCTTTCCGAACTTTAGATCCATCTGCAAAATGAACACCCGTAATAAAACCACTAACCTGGGGGCGCAACTCTACCTGGTTGAGCGCAGCAATGGTTGCAGGGAATTCGTCATAGTAAATTGCATCGGTTAATGAAACTTCTTCCACAGTTACCTGCGGAGGCGGCGGCGGTGGCGCCTGCTGCGACTTATTGCCACACGAGGCCATGGCACACAATGCAACTAAAAATATTACATGTTTTACCTGGCTGATTAAATTCTTATTCATATGAAATTCTTGTTTTGGTATTAGTACGTTATCAGACCTAAAGCACGTCGAACATCTGCCTTCACGGATAACAACTGGTAGAGTGAATTAAAATAATTGATCTGCGCCGCCTGGAGATCAGCTTGTGAAGTGATTACCTCGAGATAGGTTTTGATCCCTGACCGATATTGTAGTTGAATAATATCATACACTTCCTTCGCGAGGATAACGTTTTCTTTTAAAGCAAGATAGGTTGCAAGGCTGCTTTTATAAGTTGCAAGCGCCTGCGCATATTGTGCATTCACAGTGTTTCTAAGGCTTGCCAGATCAAGCTCACTTCGCGAAAGCTGAAGTTCCGCCGTACGCATGTTTGCTTTTCGTTTCCCTCCCTGGAAGAGTGGAACACCCAATGTTAAGCCGGCGTACGAATTTGGAAAACTCGTTCCGTAAAGTTTGGTGAACTGATTGTTTTGAAAATTCAGGTTATAAGCACCATTAGCTGAAACAGAAGGCAGGTAGCTCCACTTGTTGTAAAGTACGTTTGCCTTTAGCAGGCTTTGCTGTGTTTCCAATAAGCGATATTCGATCCTGTTATGATAATCAGGAACCTGAAGTGTATCGACAATTGCATCGCTTTCCATTGTGGTACTGTCGTATACTAAAGTTAATGTCGTTTCTGTGGGGTATGCCATCAGCGATTTGAGGTATTCAGTTTTAGCAGCCAATAATGCCTCATTACTGTGCTTTAAAGCAAGACTGTTATTTAAACTTATGGTGGCACGTTTATAATCGATCTTGTCGGCAATTCCAACTTTGTATTGAGCAGTTGCATCCTTGAGGCTTCTTCGCAGACGGTTAATATTTTCATCAGCTAATTTAATTTGCTGCGTTGTGGCGAGCACATCATAAAATGCGCGCGTTACATTTACGGCCAGGTCAATTTTATTATTAACAGTCGTTTGAGTTGTCTGCAGCTGAACATTATTTTTTGTACGACGGGCAAGCAACACATCCCTGTTAAAGATGGTTTGAGTTGCTGTAAATTGAGCAGCCGAGGTATTATTCACACCAAGCCTTACCTGGTTTCCTCCAAAAACACTGGTCTGCAACAAAAAATTATGCTGCAGGTTATAATTGAAATTAACTTGTGGATACCAATCAGCCAGTCGGCTGCGAATAATGGATTCTGTTATTTGCTCATCGAGCGATGATTGCTGTATCCGGGGTTGGTTTTTGATTGCGTATTCAATTGCGTTGTCCAGCGTCAGTTCCATCCGGGTATTATTGGGAACCTGGGCAATGGCAAGCATTTGTACAAAAGTAAGCAGGGCGGTCAAAAGAAGAACTGGTCTCCTTTTCTGGGGTGTTGCATGGTATATAAGCGCTTGGTAAAAAAAATCCCTTATCATTAATAATTGATTTTGAAGTTTCCCTATCAGGAAAAAAAACGTAAAAAAAATGGAGGCAGCAATCGAAAGAACTTACATTTTCACCATCTCGTTCAGCTGGGCAATGTAAGCGTTAAATACATTTTTATTCAATTGGTAAGAATGATTTCTCCCTTCTTTTTCGGGCTCTATCAGGTCCGCTTCTATGAGAGTCTTTAAGTGATGACTAACCGATGGTTGCGCTAATTGAGTGATATGCTTAATATCGGCACACTGAAAACTACCCTCGCAGGTAGCCATTCCAGATAAAATTTTAAGTCGGGTTATGTCACCTAAGGCCTTGGAAATCTTTTCCAGTTGCTTTAATTCCATATTAAAAATGCATTGAAAGATGCAAATGTATCAATAATGCCGGTATTAAAGAAATTGTTTAGGCTGTTGGTAATTAGAAAGTTAATTTTCAGCTTTGTCTTTTTGGTATTTTTTAAACAAATCAAGTTTGAATTTTATCGTTCCATCCGGGCCGGGTTGCCCGCGGACGAACAGGCTTTTTCCTCCTTTACCTGCTGTCCCTGAATTTTCAGGTACATAATCTACTCCACGTTTTTTCAAATTATTAAGAGGGACCTGGATACTGATATCAGTTTTACCCCGATTGCTGAAAACACCTTCCACAAACATCGATAATACGCTTGACTGGATTTCCATTCGGTTAATCTTGATATCACCACTATTGATCTCTAACCTGTCTTTTAATTCGGCAAAACGAATATTTTCAAAATCCCTGTTTTTAAACAGGATGTTTTGCAATTTTTTAATTGGCTCGAAGTTGTTTAATGCCCCGTTTTTCAGAGAAAAATCGACTACGCTGTGGATGCTTGAGGGACGAACCTGGCCATTATCGTCGAGCAGCATATTTGCTTTTACTTTAGCGCTTACATTACCTTCCAGGCTATTGGCTGTAATACCATCCTGTCCGAAATTGCTGAAAGCAACAAATAAGCGCTTTACATCAACGTTAGTGACTTGTGCATCGAGATTTGCACTATGGTCATTTCCTGCATTATTAAGAAGCGCGCCGCTGAGTACAAGGCCACCGCCACCGAAATTCATACTCACCTTATCGATGTTATACCTATCCTGTAAAAGCTTTACATTAGCAGAGAAATTAGTTGCCTCAAGCTTCTTGTAAATCATCTTGCCTACATTTAAACTAACATTGAGGGTACTTAGCTCAAGTGCATTATCAATTTTATTAGAAACGTCTCCCAGTTTACTACCAGATGACTTTTTAACAGTAGTTTTGTTTTTAGATTTCAACAGGTACACAAAGTTTCCCAGGTTCAACTGGGGCGAAAAAATATTCCAGTCTATATTCACTTTGTTTGGCTCAGTATTAACGAGCGTTAATAAGTTTTTTGCAAAACCATCCATCATTATATTGTTACCCAGTACTGTGGCCCCGAGTTTTTTTATATAGAGATCAGAATTTTTAAATAGCATCGAACCATTTACATTTGACAGCAATACATTTCGCGGCGCATAAAGTATCTTGCCATCTTTAAAGGCAATTGTTCCATCAAGAAAAGAATTTGTATTGTTATTCTTTTCGATGGGTCCCTGGTATCTCAAGTTTAGCGCGCCAGTACCATCTTGCAGGTCGATTGAGCTACTTCCCACCAGTTGATTTAATTCTTTTAATGCAAAGGTTGAATTCAGGTCAGCTGATAACTGTGGGTGCAATAAGTCAAGGATTTGTATTTTCCCCGCGGAAACGGGTAATCCATGCCAGGAAGCAGTAAAGTCTTTCACGATGATACTTGAGTTTGGATCAGTTCGTGGCAAGCCCCGTACGACCTCATTACTGTAACTCCCATTAAATGTTGCCTGGGTGAAATCCATGAACGGGGTTACCAGTGAAGCTTCTTTTGCGGCAAAGGCTACTTTCAGCAAGGGTTCTCCTCCCCGTAATGGTCCGCTGACTTCTGCATCAGCATCTACGGGCGCATCTAATTTGACGAGCGAAAGTGAATTTGAAATGCTTACAGGTAGTAAAGTTTTCGCCGTTTCATACTCAATTTTACGAGTATGTACTCTTAATGAAAATTGAGGCGCATTTGATCCCAAGTCAAATTTACCTGATAGATGAAATGGGTGACCTTGTAGTTTCACATCAATACTATCAAAATCAAGGCTTTTAGTCGAAGCTTTATACCTGAGGTCAAACTCACCGGCAAAAGTTTTGCCCTTCATAAAACTTCCACGCGAGAGATTAAATGCGAGGCTATTAACCAAGATGTCTGCGCCAGTGTGAACCACTATGAGATCACTTTCATAATCAAGCCTGGCATCCAATTTTTTAACTTCCAGATCATGAAATTTTCCCCGCATATTGTCCTCTATAATAAGGTGAAAATTGTTAATTCTTATACTCGTTAGTTCCTGGCTGCCCGCACCACTGGCCTGGGATGCAGAAGAATCAGGTTTTGATTTTAGAAGATAAGTATTGCTGTACCCGGAGGTATCTGTATAGAGGTAAAGGCTTCCATCTTTTATTCTAATGCCGTTTACAGGCGGTTGCTTACTGATAAGCTTCATTACGCTTAAAGTAAAAAAGACTTCGTGTCCAACAAAAAAGGGATGTTTATGTTGTTGAAACATTGTGTCTGTTATACGGATATCCCGAACTCTCACAGCAACCTTTGGGAAATTTTCAAAAAAACTCAGGTCAACATCTCCAATACTCACATGGCCATTTATCTTCTTACTAATTGCGGAAGTAACTTGCGAGATAATCTTTTGTTTATTGCTGGATACGTATATAACTACCCCCAGGAACAGGATGAAGAGTACGCCCAGGGAAATAGCAAGCCCCTTAACCAGCAGGCGCCACTTCTTACCGGGAATGTGTTTAGGCTGTATCATGAATTGAAATTAAACTTAGTAGCAGCTCGCATAAAATTTGGTTACTTTGCGGCTTTAAGAAAACAAAGTTTGCACCAAGAATTTACCGATAAAGAATATGAAACTTAAATTATGGAGTGTGGGTAAGGGGAATGAGCCATACGTGAAGGAAGGAGTTGACATATTCACTAAGCGTATTAGCAATTACTTCCCTGTTGAGTGGACTATTATCCCCACACCTAAACATTCCGCTACTTTAAACGACATCGATATTAAAAATCGCGAAGGTGAGGTGATCCTGAATTTACTGAAAAAAGATGATTTCCTTATACTGCTCGACGAACGTGGAAACCAATTCAGCAGTGACGGTTTTGCATCCTTCCTCCAGCAAAGGGCAAATGAATCTGAGAAAAGTCTTGTTTTCCTTATTGGCGGTGCTTTTGGTGTAAGCAAAGAAATCTTTCACAGAGCCAATCATATCTGGAGCCTTTCACAACTCGTATTTCCACATCAACTTGTACGATGTCTCCTTGCCGAACAGATTTATCGTGCCTGTTCCATCCTAAAAAATGAGAAATACCACCACAGTTAATAATGCATGTAATTACTTCGAATTACGCCTCCACGTTTGCGTGTTCTCCGCACCATCAACATTTTTGCCACTTAACCTTATTTCATTATTATTTATAACCGCTATTGTGGCTGGCTGATAATTTAGAGTTGCAGTATTACAGTTGCTTAATAAATTATTCAACGTAAAACCACCACTATTATCCGAAGCGATATTTTTCCATTTTATATCATTCGCTCTATAACACTGAGAATTGTTTAAAAGCGTAGTGAAAGTGCCCTCTGCCAAAAACGGAGCAACCGTTACCTTACTGCCAGTTAGCTTATTTTCGGGTGTATTGCTGGTAAGTTCCCAGGTACCTGTTAATGAAAACACGCCCCCGGAACTGTTAGTAGCTTTTTGAATCGTATCGCAGCTGAACAGAGACACCAACAAAAGAGAAAGGGAAAATAGTTTAACGAATTTCATAAAATAGTTTACATACGAGTTTTCAAAAAGCATACCACTAATGCTTTGGTCAAATTTATAACAATTCTTTCAGCGCTCATAGGTGATTTCCTGAGAAAACCATCAGCCATTTCTTTTCAGTAGTTTTGAAAAAAAATAGAACCAATGAATTTTTATGAGACGCCCGTTACTTTCGCCCTGATAGCTTTAAACGTTTTAGTTTCCGTCATTGGATTTACAAACGCAAAATTTGTTGAGAAGGCTATCATGTGGCCTTACGGCGTAAAACGGGATAGACAGTTTGGAAGATTTATCACTTCTGGCTTTTTGCATGCAAATTGGAGTCATCTGTTCTTTAACATGTTCACCTTTTACTTTTTTGGAAGGAATGTAGAGATTTATTTTTCAGCCTATGCCCTTGGCGGTGCTATTTCTTATCTCCTCCTTTATTTTCTTGCGCTGATAGTTTCAGATATTCCGAGTTATATTAAGCACCAGGATGATTCACGATACCGATCTCTAGGTGCTTCAGGTGCAGTATCGGCGGTGGTTTTCGCTGCAATAATTTTTGATCCCTGGAGCCGGATATATCTTTTTGGAGCTGTACCTTTGTCGGCATTTTTATTCGCCGGCCTGTATATTGTTTATTGCATTTACATGAGTCGAAAGAGCACAGATAATGTTAATCATGATGCGCATTTATGGGGAGCATTGTTTGGTTTAGCATTTACCCTGGCATTGATTGCAGTAAAAAGCCCGGACCTGATTGCTGGTATCGTGCAGGAACTTAAAAATCCAAGTTTATTTGGCAGGTAAAAACTGTACAGTGAGAGCCTCTCTGGAATCATCTGTAATCTTAAACCGATTGTCTATACGTTGACCAATAATCCAGATTATTCGCTTTTCGCTTTCTAAAATCCAGGTATTTTCCTTTTCAATAAGCGAACGTTTCTGATCAATTAAAAAGCGGCTCAACTTTTTCTTCTTAGCCATCCCCAACGGATAGAAATAATCACCCTGTTTCCACTTCCTGATGAGCACGGGGAACTTAATGATTGATGGATCCAATTGAATTTTCAGCGGATCGGGCGAAATATTATCAGGCCTTTCCTTTAAATTGAATGAAAGCTTTCCAGCTGGGAAATCCAGACCAGTTTTAAAATCATTTAATACAAAAATTTGGTTATCGGTAACCACCAAATTAGAGATAATTAGCCATTTACGATTTCGCAAAATGCGGTGGGTAGAAGAAGTTATAAATTTACCGGTTTCCGCATCAAGAAGGCTGAATGCACCGTTCAACTGCGCGGCAACAAAATTAAAATCCTTAATGATTTCGAACAAAATGGTCCTGTAACCTTTTATCTTCAGTAATTTAAGTACGGGGATGTGTACTTCATCCCCCTTATTCTCCAGCAACGATCTTTTTGTCATGTCAGTCGAAGCCTTGTAAACCTGGTAGATCTCACGGAATCGAATCAGATTCTCATACAGGTTTTCTTTTACCTGCGGGAACACTTTCTCAAGCCCGGGGATTAATTCGTTCCGAAAATAGTTCCGGGTATATTTATCACTGCTATTACTGCTATCTTCCCTGAAATTAATGTTATGCTCGATGGCATATGCACGAATTATTTCTTTCGAAACCACCAGCAGAGGGCGAATGATAATACCATTTTTAGGGAGTATACCCTTTAAACCTCTAATGCCGGTTCCCTTAAAGAAATTCATTAGCATAGTTTCTATGTTGTCATCCCGGTGATGGGCAGTCATAATGTACTTGATACCTTTACTGTTGCAAAGATTGCCAAACCATTCATATCTGAGTTCCCGGGCAGCAACCTGTATACTAACATTCTGCGCCTCTGCATATTCCAGGGTATCAAATTTGCGCACGTATACTGCTACATTCAGGCGGGCAGCTAACGCACGTACAAATAATTCATCACCCTCACTCTCCTCTCCTCTTAATCCGAAGTTACAGTGGGCAATGGAGAAATTATATCCCGCCTCTTTGCATAAATGGCCTAGCACAACGCTGTCCACCCCCCCACTAACGGCGAGGAGTAACTGATCAGAAGGAGAACAAAGATTCTCGCTCTTAATATATTCGGTAACATCATAAAGCAAATTCATAACATCATTTGTTCGGGCGCGGTCTTACTCTTCTATATCTTCTAAAGCTCCCTGTAATTCATTATAACTATGATTATCGCCGGCTTTTTTTGCTTCTTCCATGCCCCGTTTGTAAACCCTTATCGCGCGTTCGTAATCTGCAACCCTCTCCAGGAGTTTTCCGAGGTGGTAATAGGAGCCAATGTAAGTTGGTTCGCGTAATAAGATTTCGTTAAACAGCTTACGTGCGTCTTCATCGTTGCCTACTTTGATATATTCAAGGGCGAGCGCGTGCTGTAAAAAGCTGTCCTTGTCCGATTCCTTCATAAAGGCAAGTAATTTTTCGATCCTGGTCATGTTGTAATTTTTTTAGCCAGCGGCATAATTTATCTTTGTATTCGATATATTTGCACATAGTTGCATAAACAACTTTTATTAGTTC
>JANXYS010000338.1 GCA_025355935.1 Chitinophagales bacterium
CTAGGATAATTCCCAACACGCTGACATTGCGCGGGGCACTTTTTATTGATGCCGGAAATATATGGAACTTTAAAAATTCTGCACAGCCGGGCAGATCTGACAGTTCTCAATTTAAGTTCGCAAACCTATACAAACAACTCGGGGTGTCGGCAGGAACGGGTTTCAGACTCGATTTTAATTATTTTATTTTGCGGATTGATCTGGGCTTCAGATTTAAAAGACCAGAATTAAGCTATGTTAATGATGGTTGGAAGCTGCCACCACTAGGAATTGATGATGCACTTAAAAAGATTTTTACACGTGGCCGTGATAATGAATACAGGAGGTGGCGTTATGAAAATTTCAATCTTACCATTGGCATAAGTTACCCGTTTTAAAACGCTCATTCCAACTTCAAGGTACAGTTGTACAAACCCTTCACGACAGTACATTCGAAGAACAACCACCTGACGCTCTATGCCAGCTTACTGTGAAATCAAAATTCCGGAATCGAAGGACTGTTTGACAGTGATTTTAAAAAATCATCCATATTTATGGCTTGAAGGACAGTCTGATCTCCGATTCTGGTCCTCCTTAGTTCGCTCAGGTAGCCTCCGCAGCCTAGTGCTGCCCCAAGGTCGTGGGCGAGGCTTCGTATATACGTTCCCGTAGAGCATACAACCCTGAAGTTTATCAAAGGTAGATTAATTGCGGTCACATCAAATTCGCTGATTGTAATGGTACGCGCTTTCAGCTCTACCTCGATGCCACGACGAGCAAGCTCGTACGATGCAACGCCATCTTTCTTTATCGCGGAAAAAATCGGTGGCATTTGTTGTAATTCACCCGTAAATAAACGGGCAGCTTCATTAACCTGATCAGTGGAAATTGAATTGAAATCCTTGTGTTCTTGCGGTATACTTTCAAGATCATATGTTGGGGTAATCGCGCCTAACGTAATCGCGCCGGTATATTCTTTTTCCGCCGCCATATATTCATTAATCTTCTTGGTAAACTTTCCCGTACATACAATCAGCAAACCTGTTGCAAGTGGATCAAGCGTACCGGCATGACCAACTTTTTTAATTCTGATACTACTGCGAATCTTTCGTACTACATCAAAGGATGTCCAATGAAGCGGCTTATCGATTAACAAAACCTTGCCGTCCTCAAAAGATGATCTTAATTCATCAGTGATAATGATGGGCGCTTTTTTTTCAGTAGAGAATTCTTCCCCGGTGCTCGCCCGATGTTTTGCCAAATATGATCCTTTCTTCCCCACAATTTCCTTTTTGTATTTAGTTTATACAGCTTGTGTTGCCTTTAATTCAAGATACTTGTTAATGGTGTTGATAGTTAAGCCTTCCGGGCTCGAAAGTACCGAGCGTATCCCATACTTCATTAACTCTTTTACTACAAGCTTTTTTTCGAACACAAATTTTTCTGCAATTGTCTTTACGTAGATATCCTCCACCGATCTCGCATCTCCTGCTGAAAGCCTGGTAAGCTCCGTATTTTCAAAGAATACCACCAACACCAGGTGATGCCTTGCAATAGAACGCAGGTATGGCAATTGCCTGTTCAACCCGTTGACCGACTCAAAGTTTGTGAACAGGATAAGAAGGCTCCTCTGTTTTATTTTGTGCCTTACCTGGGTGTACAGCAACTCAAAATCACTTTCAAGGAAATCCGTTTTTTCCGCAAAAAGCGTCTGCAGTATTTTGTCTCTCTGAACAGGTTTCCGATCAGCCGCGATGACTGAACCCAACTTGCTCGAAAAAGTGATCAAACCTACTTTATCCTGCTTCTGCAGGCACACATTATTTAACGCAAGAACACTGTTGATAGCGTAATCCAGCAGGCTCAGCCCGCCAAACGGCATCTTCATAAGCCGGCCCTTATCTATGATGCAGTAAACCTGCTGAGATTTCTCATCAGTATAATTATTTACCATTAGTAGACCCTTACGCGCGGTAGCTTTCCAGTTTATTGTCCGAATATCGTCACCATTTATATAATCCTTGATTTGCTCAAATTCCATGCTCTGCCCTATTTTACGAACCCGTTTATTACCGTTACCCTCGATATTTATATTTGAAACGAGCTGGTAATTCCTTAAATTCAAGAACGATGGGAATACGCCCACATCCCGCGCCGCGGGTGTTATGTATCTTTTGCTAATTAAGCCTAGCAGGGTTTCAACGAATAACAGGATATTTCCAAAAGAATAAACACCCCGCTCTTTAGGCGTTAGTAAGTAGGTGCAACGAACCTCTTCGCGACCAGCGGTGTACCTGTTCATTACAAAATCTCTTTCCTGGAACTGAGAAGGTAATTCATCTACAATACGAACGTTTATACCAAATGGAAATGGATTCTGAACAGAAATAGTCACCATGTTCTCATCGCCATTACTTAAACGATCCGCAATAATCCTTTCTGCCAATACCATCCTTGATCCGGCGGAAAGAAAAGCGAAATCAGCCACAACAAGTACCACCAGGCAGGTGATTAAAATTTTGGCGATACTAAAAAGCAAAGGAACAAAAAAGGCACAAATAAATACAAACGCACAGAAACCTAATAAGGCATACAAACGCGTTGTAATAAAAATATCAATCACTCTTTTTTTTCCTGGTAACAATCCGATCTATTTTGATGAAATGAACAGTAGGCAGCTTTCTAGCGTGGTATCTCCAACGACTTAATAATGTTCCGGATCAGCTCGTCGGGGCTTATGCCCTCCATTTCTTTTTCCGGGCTTAGCATTATTCTGTGCCTCAGCACAGGTGCAGCCATTTCAATTATGTCTTCGGGAATTACAAAATCACGCCCCTTTATAGCTGCATTTGCCTTACTCGTTTTCAGTAGTGCTAGTGAAGCCCTGGTTGACGCGCCCAGGTACAAGGAAGGGTTGTTACGTGTCTCGTTTACAATCCTGGCGATATATCCAATCAGCTTCGGGTCGATTGTTACTTCTTGAACCAATTGGCGGTAATAGCGGACCTGGTCGGGTGATAGTAATTTTTGAACATCGTTTAATAATTCATTTTGGGTCTTTCCCTGTTGATTGGTAAGAATATTTATCTCTTCCTCGAGGGTTGGGTAGCCGATCTCTATCTTGAAAAGAAAGCGGTCCAGCTGCGCTTCGGGCAGCCGGTAGGTTCCTTCCTGCTCAATCGGGTTTTGCGTAGCAAGAACGATAAAAGGATACTCCATCATATGAGTAAAACCATCAGCTGTAACCTGCCTTTCTTCCATTACCTCAAACAGCGCTGACTGCGTTTTCGCAGGCGAACGATTTATTTCGTCGATAAGAACGATGTTACTGAATACAGGCCCCGGTTTAAAATAGAATGATCCTTCTCTGGGATTAAACACAGACGTACCTATCACGTCACCCGGCATCAAGTCTGGGGTAAACTGTAAACGTGAAAATTTTACATCGATGATCTTTGCGAGCAGTTTGGCCGCAAGTGTTTTAGCAACGCCTGGAACTCCTTCCAATAACAGGTGTCCATCACACAACAGCCCTATCATCAAGAGATCAACAACATGTTGCTGGCCTACAATCACCTTACCAATCTCCGATCTTATCTCATTTATTTTAAGATTTAATTCAGAAACGCTTAATGACTCTTTAAAAATATTTTCGTCCATCAGTTTATAGGTTTAATAAATTGTTGAATTTGTTCATTAAGATCGAGGAGTTCCGGATCTCCTACCACCGTTTGAGCGGCTAGCTGTTTAATAGTTCTAAATAAACGTTGCGTCTCTGCTAAAGGTACATTCGACTTTTTACTGAGCGTGGTCAAAAAATCTTCGTCAAATATATTGGAATTCATAAAATATTTGCTACGGATGAGCTCATTGAAATAGGTTACCATTTTGTCGGCGATAGTTTTATTACTTTTTTCTTTTAAATATAATCCAGCAATAGCCTCCGCAAACGCAACAGATGAATTTTGAACTGGTTTAATTACGGGAATAATTCGCTGCCTGCGTTTACCATTTACAAAAACAAAAAGCGTTAGTACAGCCATTAGGATCCAGAAAGCCCAACGGAGCGGCGGGTTTGCGAGGACAGCGCCGAGAAAAGACCGGCTTCCGTTAGCCTCTTTATAATTAATTTTATTGTAATAATCATCCCAGAAAATCCGTTGCGGTTTGTCTGGCAGAATTTGCAGAAACTGCAACAAGTACTGACAGTTCTTCTCATGAAGCAAAAAATAATTACTGAAAGCCCTGGGTTCTGCATGGAGAAACAAGCGACCGCGACCCCAGAAAAATACCACGAAGTTTGGCCTGTTTAATTCGTTATAACCTACAATTCTGCTGTATTTTCCATTTACTTCGGAAAAATAATTTACAAACGGATAATAATAATATTCGTGCGTAGTTTCGGGGATGGATCGTACAGCAGGCACCAGGCTCAAGTGAGTATTAGCATACGTATCAGAGAACAGGGGGTTCTTATCGTTAAAGCTTTGTTGTTTAAAATATAATTTATCCAGCAATACCGTATCAATTTGGGAGGCTGAAATAATCGCAGTGTTACCTTTGTAAACAAAATCAAGTATAGAATTTGCATCCTCACTACTAACAAAATAATTACGACTTATATCCAGGTAAATTGACGTGCTATCGTTCGTTAATGCGGCACTCTCATTGAATCCTTTATGCTGGATTGTGATTGACTGGGCAGGGTAAGCCTTCTCAAGAAGCTTGTAGGCTATTGCAGTACCGAAAGGCTTGTGTTCCTTAAAGGAAAATGTTTCTCTCATATCGGGCAGATCGCTTCTTTCCCTGCAACCCTGGAGGCTCAAGGTAAAAACAAGTGTTAGTATAATTAGGCCGTATTTCAAGTAAATTTTCAAAGTGTTTTAAGGAAGGATGAGAACTTAGATTCAATTGCGGAAAATTGACTTTGTTTTACCTCAAAATTGCCATACCAAACATATTCGTAATGTAGCACCAGGGTAGAAAAGGATGCGTGCTTTTCCAATGGCAGTTCGCTCAAATAGTTAGCATTAGTTTTATCTATGGCAAAAATTATTAAGTTTTTATCACTAAGCTGTTTTAAGGTTTTCAGAAATAAATACCGGGTAGCGGCGCGGTAATTTCCTAGTTTGTAAGATTGATGAATAAGTCCGTCAAAGTCCTGCTGAAGAAACATTTCATCTTCCGTGGTAGTTTCTGCCACCGACTGTTTTTTACGGGAACGAGAGAATGCGCCTTTGCTGATAAATAGCTGGTATAGGATGTACAACACAACAACAATGGCAATAACCCACATTATCATTTGCAGCACCCCGCTTTGTAGCAGCGAAATAAAAAAGTTAGCGGATTTCATTTCTGAATCGGGGCTTATACGTTGCTCTTTTCTTTGCTTATCGCGCAGCAGACTATCGAGGTTTTTTGCATAACCATATTCCGCCCTGTTTTTCCACTTGTTAATAGTATCTGCCGGAAAAATAAGTGGCCGGACGTTTACACTCGTATCAGTAATAATAGTGTTTTCAGCAGTATCGGCGTCAGGCTGATTTTCTATAGGTTTATCTGCCGGTATGAGCGTGGTATCAATGTATTCAAAATCCTTTTGCGCCTGCACGAAAAGAGTTAAATTGACGAAAAGGAAAAAGAATAAAAATCGCTTAACCATTATTGATATTCAAGCGGCTTACAATACCCTCTTTTTTTAAAAAGAATCCGCGTTTATTTAAAACTATTGGCCAGATTACAAAATACCATACAATCAACGACAACGAAGACAGCAAGATAAGTAAACTAGCCCAAACCGGCATTCCCGCCCGGCCCGCGCGAGCATAGGTCTGGCTCATAAGGTGTGTGATATAACTCTCCAGAAAGGCAGCAATAATGAAGAACGGAATCAAACTTATCAATACTTTGGTTGCATCTTTCATCCCGCGTTTGAAGGACTCCATCCTGGTATAGGTGCCTGGAAACAGCAAGCCGCTGGCGAGTATTAAGCCAGCGGTGCCCGCAATAACTATGGAAGAAATCTCGATCGTTCCATGTATCCATACCACGAGAATAGATTTGTATCCCAATCCATTGGCGAAAAAGAGATATTGGAAACAGCCAAGCATAATTCCATTACTCCATAAAAGCTGCAGGGTCATAAATCCGAGCGTAAACCCACTTATAAATGTGAGAAAGGCAACGCGAATATTATTGAAGCTAATTCGCACAAACATGGTAAAAGGGCTTTCATCCTTATAAACTCCAAAAGGATCACCTTTTGCAATATTGTCTTCAGTCATTGTAACATAATCGTTCCCCAACACCGACTTAATAAATTCGGGATGGCGCATGGAAGATAATACGCCGATCAGCACAAATATTGAAAAGGCAAGTGTTGTGAACAGGAATAAGCGGTGATATTTCTTAAATAGAAACGGCAGTTCATACTTCCAAAAGTCGAATATACGACTGTACTTTTCTCTTTTATTCTGGTAAACACTCTGATAAATAGAGGCAGCTAATCCGTTGAGCCACTTTGTAACCTTGCTCCGGGGGTAAAATGTTTTGGCATAAGATAAGTCGTCGATAAGTGTGGTAAATCGTTCGGCTGTTTCATCAGGATCAGATGCGGCTTCATGTTGGTACTGATTCCATTTATCCACATTCTTTTTAATGAACATTGCTTCACGCATAACAAAACTGCCGCCTTTGCTGTTACCTTTCTTACTAAACTGCGTTTTTCATAAAACCTGGAATTCGTGCAGGAAGGGCAAAGACTTGAGAGTTACAATTTGCTTATTTTTTTAATAATAAAAAAATTTGCTTTTCTGCATTCTTGCGGCTCGACCATGTAAATTGCAATCACCATGTCAATCATACAAATAGAGACTGTCTTCAATATCGATCTTGAATTCGAGATGGCCCCATTTCCGAAACGATTACTGGCCTATATAATCGATTTTCTGCTGCTCATAGCCTACTTGTTTAGTATGCAATATTTGCTGGAAAATGGTTTTGGACAATCAATAAGAACAAGTCCCGTTTTCGGCATTCTCCTGTTAAGCATCCCCATGCTTTTTTATTCTCTAATAACCGAAGTGTTGTTAAACGGGCAAACAATTGGAAAGAAAATCATGCAGATTCGGGTAGTGAGCCTTGAAGGAGGCGAACCAACCCTCGGGCAATATATCCTTAGGTGGGTTACAAAATTCTTTGAGTGGCCATTCCTTTTTGGGTTTTATATGTTTTCTACCGATAGCATTTTTATTTATATTATCGTGACTGGCATGCTTGGTTTAGCGGTAATAATTTGTATCACCGTTACCCCTAAAAGCCAACGCCTTGGAGATCTTGCTGCAGGCACGGTGCTGGTAAAAACAAAGACCGATTTTAACGTGCATGATACCGTGTTCATGGATATTAACAATGACCATTATAAAGTACAGTATCCGGAGGTCATGCGTTTATCTGATAACGATATTAACACCATAAAATCAGTTCTTACCCAGGCGCGCAAACGCAATAATCTTGATATCAGCCGGCGGGTAGAGCATAAGATTAAAGCTGTTCTTAAGGTTGAATCAAGCCTTTATACCCTTGACTTTCTGGAAAAATTACTGGAAGACTACAATTACCTGGCTACAAAAGAGTAACAACCTAACTCGTATTCGACCTGGTAATTCAACGATAATAATAGTCGGTGTGCGTACCAGTATTTCTGATGTATGGCTATATGAGTGCCAAATTAGCTATAAAGAATTTAAGATTTATCACTCTCTGCAACTTTCGTGATCGATTTGTAAATGCCAATTTTATACGAGCACAACCCCGAAACTGAAAACAAAATTAAAAAGTAAAGGCTTTAAGGATGAAGCGAATAACCTGTTTTCTCCAGGCAATTACCTAGCATAAGGCTATTGGTTTTGCCCGTAGTATTCAGTGAATTGCTCTAACCGGGATTGATTTTTCAAAAGGCTGGTGGTAACCCCTTAGTCAAAATAGTTTAGCGTACAGACTTCTATTGAGAAATCTCCGGTATTTTCTGCCGGGGATCTGTTCTGAAAAATATTAACCAACTACTAATAAGCTCTCGCAAATAAAACCCGCTGCGTGCTCGGGTTTCCGGTCAAGATACATTTACCATCCTCGTGTGTATTTCGCAGGGGTATGCACCTGATCGTAGCTTTAGATTCCTGTTTGATCTTTTCTTCAGTTTCCGCAGTACCGTCCCAATGAGCAGATACAAAACCGGCCTTCCCATCCAGTATTGAAGTGAATTCTTCCCAGCTGTTGGCCTCCGTTGTATGTTCTGTTCTAAAAGCAAGGGCACGATCATAAATATTCTGCTGGATATCTTCCAACAGTTTCTGAATGTAGTTTTCTATACCATCCAGCGATACAGTAAATTTTTCCTTTGTATCCCGCCTGGCCAGTTCCACCACATTATTTTCAAGGTCGCGCATACCCAATGCAATTCTTACAGGTACTCCTTTCAGTTCATGCTCGGCAAATTTCCAGCCCGGCCTTGCATTATCGTTGTCGTCATACTTCACCCTGATACCCAATTTTTTAAGGCCATCCATAATTTCAATGGCCTTGTTATCAACCAGCATTTTGCCTTCTTCCCCTTTATAAATAGGAACAATTACCACTTGTAACGGCGCAATACGCGGTGGCATTACCAAACCCTGGTCGTCACTGTGCGCCATAATCAGGGCTCCAATCAAACGCGTGCTTACACCCCAGCTGGTAGCCCACACATAATCAAGCTTATTGTTTTTATCACTGAACTTTACATCGAATGCTTTGGCGAAATTTTGGCCGAGAAAGTGACTCGTGCCTGCCTGTAATGCTTTCCCATCCTGCATAAGTGCCTCAATGCAGTAGGTATCTTCGGCACCTGCAAACCGTTCGTTGGGAGTTTTCACGCCTCTGATCACGGGTACTGCCATATATTCTTCTACGAAAGCGGCATATACATCCAGCATCTTCAGCGTTTCTTCAACTGCTTCTTCTTTTGTGGCATGCGCAGTATGCCCTTCCTGCCATAAAAATTCAGCCGTCCTTAAAAATAAGCGTGTGCGCATTTCCCAACGCACCACATTTGCCCATTGGTTGATCAACAAGGGCAGGTCGCGATAACTTTGGATCCATCCCTTATATGTATTCCAGATAATGGCTTCGCTTGTAGGACGAATGATTAATTCCTCTTCAAGCTTTGCATCAGGATCTACTATCAGTTTGCCCTTGTTATCCGGATCAGATTTTAACCGGTAATGAGTTACGATCGCACATTCTTTGGCAAATCCTTCAGCATTTTTTTCCTCTGCCTCAAATAAACTTTTAGGAACAAATAAAGGGAAATAAGCATTCACATGCCCCGTTTCTTTAAACATTTTGTCTAGCTGGTCGCGCATGTTTTCCCACAGTGCATAACCGTATGGCTTTATTACCATGCAGCCACGTACGGCGCTGTGATCGGCTAACTGACCTTTTACTACCAGTTCATTGTACCATTGTGAATAGTCTTCAGCTCTCGTTGTTAACTCCTTGCCCATGTTATCTTTTAGTACCTTGCAGGGCTAGGCTAACTGTAGCAGTATGCCGCGCAGGGATATGACTTAAAAAAAATTTGCTGCAAAAGTAAGCAGATTTACTCCTTTTCATGCAGTCTAAAAATGGATGCATCATCACTTACAAAGGCAATAAGTCGAGGATCTCGCTAATATTCGCAAGTTGTATGAACGAAGCGTCGCCGCTCTTTTGTTCAACATGTTCATGCGCCCAGGTTGTATGGTATGGCACGTGTACAGCGTGCGCGCCGATAGCTAGCACCGGGAAAATGTCTGACCGTATAGAATTCCCGATCATCATAAATTCCCCGGGCTGTATGTCAAGATGTTTAATCAATTTAATATAATCCTTTTCTTGTTTGTCGCTCATGATCTCTGTATGATGGAAGTAATGCTCAATGCCTGATTTCCTTAATTTCCGTTCCTGGTCAAGCAAATCTCCTTTTGTGGCTACCACCAGTTTATACTTCTTCGACAGTTGCTCCAGCACATGCTCTATTCCGTCCAGCAGCTCAATATCTTTTTGTATTAGTTCCTTTCCGTACCCAAGAATATTTTCGATAACCCCGGCACTAATTGTATGGTCGGATACCCGCAGCGCTGTTTCCACCATCGAGAGAATAAAACCTTTTACGCCATATCCGTATAACGCAAGGTTATCCATTTCAGTTTTAAAAAGTTCTTTTGCAATACTATGGGCTGGCATAAAATCTTCCAGCAGGGCGCAGAATTTGTTTGCTATTTCCTGGAAATAGGGTTCATTGATCCAGAGCGTATCGTCCGCATCAAATGCAATCACTTTTACATTGGTTAGTATCATATTATTTCAGGGCAAAGGTATTAAATAGGCATGCGGGTAAAAAATCAGATCTTTTCAACCAGTAGTTTTTCACTAACCACCCTGCTAAGAGACTCAGCATTTTTTTTTGCATAGCTAACAATGACTGTTCCATCAAATGGTTCAATCAGCTTAATTTTCAACTTTAATCCAAGATTGAGCGAACGGCTGTTTAAAAACTTTAAAAACTCGTCACTTGAATTTGTTACAGCCGCTAGCTTTACGGTATCCCCCGCTGCACAATCACTGAGTTTAGTAAACTCAAGCCATTGTATCTTGCCGTTTTTGTCGGGTATGGGCGAACCATGTGGATCTACGGTTGGGTGTCCTAGTAATTCATCCATCTTTATAAAAAGCTCCTGCGCCTGGATGTGTTCTATTTGTTCAGCAATGTCATGCACCTCCTCCCAGCCAAACCCCATTTTTTCTACCAGATACATTTCAGTGAGCCGGTGTTTTCGGATAATGATACCCGCTTCCTTTTTTCCTTTTTCGGTCAGTCGTAAAGGCTTATAACTTTCATAAAATACCAACTTCTTTTCCGCCAGCTTCTTCATCATGCTGTTTACAGTGGGCATTTTAATCTGTAACTGCTTGCTGAGCTCATTTACGGATACCTCGCCCCGCTCGTGGCCAAGGTTAAAAAGAGCCTTTAAATAATTTTCTTCTGTAAAGGAATTCATCGTACAAACTTACTTATTATTCATTGCCCGGGATATAGATATCAAAATACTTCCTGCAGTTTAGCCTGCCCTTGCGCACACAAGTTTTTAAAACGTGTTTACAATAATACTGGAAACTCTTTATACGCGAATCTATATGCCTGCAGCAAAATAGGTTTTACATTGCTAGTATAACCGTTTTGAGGGGAATCCTTTGAGCGACTTGACGTTTCAATACACTGGATCGCTGCTAACTGGGTTTCCCCCCTGGGTACGTCCGGGCATTTGTTGAGATTCTTATCTCGCCGACTGACCTATACTGTAATGTCCGAAATACAAAACCATTAATGGATAGCAGCTTGGATTTCACTTTAGGACTTCTTTAACAGCATAATGCTCCCGCTAAACGTCTTACACATAGTAGATTGTGGAACATTGTTTTATTACTTATCGGCATAATGACTTAATTTTATTCAATCATTTAACTGAATCGCCATGAACACTAAATTTTTACTTCTAGCTTTGGTTACTGCTGCAGTTAGTAGTTGCAGCACTACGTATAAAAGTGGTCAAACTCCTGACGACGTTTACTACTCGCCCGCGCGCGTGGTTGAAGAAAAGGTTCAGTTTGAACGGGAAGTTACCAGGCCTGCTTCCAACACCAATTACGAGGAGCGCGAAATAAGAATGGCTTCATACGATAGGCGCTGGCGCGATTTAAACCGCGATTACGATTATGATTATGCTTATAATCCTTACCGTTATGGATATAGCTATGGCTACTATTATAATCCGTACTACTATCCATGCCCGGTGTACATCAGGGGCGTTGCGATTAGCAATCCCAGGAACACAACAGCACGCATGACCAGTTTGGGCAGTTACTCCAATACCACAACAACCGTTGCTCCATCGGGAAAATTTGGAAATCCCACCCGTGTTAATACCGTTAGGGCATATAGTAACACGAATTCGGTTTCTTCACCTTCAAACGGTCGTAATAATAATGTTATCCGAAGGATTATAACAGCCACGGATAATAACAGCAGAAGTTCGAATGATAATTCCCGAACTTACACCCCATCATCAAACAATAATTCAAGCAGCGGATCTTCCTCTTCTTCAAAATCGAGCTCGGGAAGTG
>JANXYS010000370.1 GCA_025355935.1 Chitinophagales bacterium
GGTAGTAGCTGGTATTATTATCGGTAGTATAGTAAACATGGCTATTATTACGGTAAGTGGCTCCATCATTCCTCCGCCCGAAGGCGCAGACATTACCACATTGGAAGGCTTAAAAGCATCCTTTCATTTGATGGAACCTAAACATTTTCTCTTTCCGTTTTTAGCTCATGCTCTTGGAACATTGGTAGGCGCTTATTTGGCAGCAGTTATAGCAGCTACTCATAAATTAAAATTTGCCTTAGTAATCGGTGTTGTATTTTTAATAGGTGGCGTTATGAATATCTGCATGCTTCCTTCTCCAATTTGGTTTACGTTAGTAGATCTTGGATTAGCTTATATTCCCATGGGATACCTTGGTTGGAAGTTAGTGTCGAAGAAATAATAACATAAACTGAAATTATAATTTAATGCTCAATAAACCTTTCATCTCCTTACCAGTATTATAAGAAGTTAAAGGACCTTGCTACCGAGTTTAATGCCCAGTTTTTATTTGAAACCAATGTGGGTGCGAGCCTCCCAATCATCGGCACACTCAATGATCTTTTGAGAAGCGGGGATAATATTCATAAAATGCAGGCGGTATTAAGTGGAACACTAAACTTTGTTTTTAATAATTACGATGGTAAAAAGAGTTTTGCCTCTGTTGTAAAACAGGCTCAGGATGAAGGGTATACGGAACCTGATCCGCGACTCGACCTCGGCGGCAAAGATGTGATGCGCAAAATCATGATTCTTGCCCGCGAAAGCGGCGAACATATGGAAATGGATGATATCGAAAACAGCAGTTTTATGCCGGAAGAATGTATGCAAGGCTCGGTGGAAGATTTTTATTCGTCCATGGAAAAACATGAAGCGCATTTCAAAAAAATATATGATGAAGCGGAGGCCAAAAACTGCAAGCTAAAATTTGTAGCAGATTACAATAATGGCAAGGCTAAAGTCGGGCTTCAGCATATTGATGTGCAGCATGATTTTTATCATCTTTACGGGAAAGATAATATCGTGCTTTTTTACACCGATCGGTACACCGAACAGCCACTCGTAATTAAGGGTGCCGGTGCGGGAGCCGCTGTTACTGCTTCGGGTATCTTTGCAGATATCATACGGGCCTCGCGTTCGTAAAATAAAGATATGTGTGAGGGGATTATGAAAGTGAAGCATTACATGAATTTAAAAAATGACAATGATCGAACGATCTAATTTTATCCTTAATAAAAAGATTACAGTGCAGGCGCCTGCTACTGTTGCCAATCTTGTATGTGGATTTGATGTGCTCGGATTATGTCTTGAAGCACCTTACGATACCATGGATGTTACCTTGAACAATTCAGGAATCGTAACCTTAAAAAGTAGCGATGGGTATCCCTTACCTACAGACCCGGTGCTTAACACGGCGGGCGCTCCTCTACTGGAGATGATGGCCGAAATTAATATGGAAATTGGATTTGATGTAGTCATTACAAAAAATATAAAACCAGGCAGCGGGCTTGGCTCCAGCGCTGCGAGTGCTGCCGGCGCGGTAGTGGCGGCCAATTATTTACTCGGCGGCGTTTTTTCAAAATCCGAGCTGGTGAGGTTTGCAATGTCTGGCGAAAAAGTTGCCTCCGGCGTAAAACATGCCGACAATGTGGCGCCTTGCATTTACGGGGGCATAACACTTATCAGAAGTATTTTTCCACTTGATATTGTAAGTATAGCCGCACCCTCTTTATATGTAACAGTTGTTCATCCGCAGATTGAGGTAAAAACGGCAGATGCAAGACAAATTCTTCGCAAGGAGGTATTGTTGAAAGATGCGATCAGGCAGTGGGGCAATATTGCCGGGCTCGTTGCCGGCTTCCTGCAAAACGACCTTGACCTTGTAGGCAGGAGCCTGGAAGACGTTATTATAGAGCCCGTCCGTAGTATTCTCATCCCCGAATTTAATAAGGTGAAGGCGCAAAGTAAATTAGCGGGCGCACTCGGTGGCGGTATTTCCGGGTCTGGTCCTTCCATCTTTATGCTTAGTAAAACAATGCAAACAGCAAAGGAGGTGGAAGTTACAATGAGGGAGATTTACACAGCTATTGAACTTCCGTTTTACACGTACGTAACAACAATTAGTAACGAAGGAATAAAAATCCTGTCGTCCTGAGTGATTTAGAAAATTTAAGTAGTTGAATTTTAAAATTGAGTAATGCAGTATTACAGCACAAATGGAGAAAGTCCGGAAGTGGATTTCAAGGCCGCAACTATTAATGGCCTGGCACCAGACAGGGGCTTATACTTTCCATCAACAATACCTCGGCTTCCTAACGAACTTTTAGAAAACCTACATAATTACAGCGATGCAGAAATTGCTTTTGAAGTGATAAAGCCATACGTTGGGGAAAGCATTCCGGCCACTATACTCAGGCAGATAGTTGCAGAAACTATCAGTTTTCCGATTCCTCTTGTAAAAGTAAACGATCGTATTTCCTCCCTCGAATTATTTCACGGCCCCACCCTTGCATTTAAAGATATTGGTGCAAGATTTATGAGCCGTTGCCTCAGTTACTTTGTGCAGTCTGACAAAAGAAAGGTTACCGTATTAGTTGCCACCTCGGGCGATACCGGTGGTGCTGTTGCAAATGGTTTTTTTGATGTACCTAATGTGGACGTAGTGATACTTTATCCTTCCGGTAAGGTGAGCAGCGTACAGGAAAAACAGTTGACTACTCTTGGTAAAAATATCCACGCGCTGGAAGTA
>JANXYS010000208.1 GCA_025355935.1 Chitinophagales bacterium
GCTGCCAGGGGATTTTTTGCCGGAAGTGACGTAGGATATAGTTTTCTTACAAACACTACAGCTCAGTCTGGGGGTGCTTATATCAGGCCGCAATTGGGTTATCATAACTACAGTTGGAACGTTTACGGATTTTATAATCATGTCTTCCTGAATAAAGGATTTGATGATGTTCAAAATGTAGGTATTGCCGCGACATACAATATCCGTTTTAGGAAGTAAAATTTTTATTAAGCAAAGAAAACCGATCTATAGCTGGGTTTTTTGAAAGGTTATTAAGTGTGTGAACAGAGTCCCCTAAAATTCTCGCGCAGTTACGGCCAACTTTTTATTTTGATATGGATAAGTGAATTTGAAAGTATTGGGCCACTGTTCAGACCTGAAACATGTAGTCAACAATTTTGTTTCGTGAAAAGGTAGTCGATTGAAAAATTCGTAAGAAAGGTAGTCGATTAAAAAATTCGTAAAAAAGGTAGTCGATTTAAAAATTTTTAAAAATCGACTACAATTGAAAATCAATGGATTATATTTTCAACACCGAAATATTCATGCTATAAAGTCTCCTAAATGAACATTTCAGTCTCAAAATTAAAATGGCCCGGGATCCCGCGGGCCATTTTAATCTCATTTAAAACTAAGGTTTTTTGCTTCCAATAGTTACTTTCAAGTTAACTACATCCAGTTTATCATTTCCTGCTGCTATATTAGCAGGTTCAATGTAAGCAGGCTCTGCATTATATTTGTAATTTCCAGTGCTAATATTTCTTAATGCGCTGGCTAGACTAGTTTCCGTTATATCTCCCCAATCTTTGTCAACACCATCAGCAACCTGGGCATTTGGTTTGAAACCACCGTAATAATTCCCTTCTCCATTTTTGTTGATTGTTTTAAACGAAACAGGAAAGACATACCATTCACCATCTTCAAGCGGGAAAAATCCTACCGGCTTACCATGAGTATTTGAAGGTCCTATTAATCGTACGTCCATATAAGGTTTCAGATTATTGATTAGTAACTCTGCGGCTGATGCAGTACTTCTACCGACTATAAAATAGACTTTGGGAAGGTTAACAGACCCTGCTTTGTTAAAATAACTAATAGAATTGTCAGAAGAATGGGAGGTATTATAAATTTGCTTCATCATAACGCCGCCGCTAGCAGACTGGTTGACAATATAATTCGCCAGCTTTTCCTGCAAAGAAACATAGCCTCCGCCATTGTATCTAAGGTCTACAACGAGATCAGTTATCCCAGCGGATGCAAATCCTGAAAATGCACGAGCGTAACTAGTCGCTGCCTTAGTTTGATCACCAAGGAAAGAATTATAAACCATGTAGCCGACCTTACTTGATCCTGCTGTGTAGACGGTATCCAGGTAAAGTGGTTTCGAAGCATAATGCCCGGCAGCCAATGTAATATCTACAACCGAACCATCAGGCTTTACAAACGTAATTGTAGAGGAAGTGCTGTAATACACATTATCAATAATGTATTGAGCATTTTCTATCGTAATATTAGTACTGCCGTTGATTTTGGTGATCCTCCATCCGCGGTGAATTCCGGCTGCGCCAGCGGGGGATGCAGGTTCAACTTTTTTTACCCTCAAATCTCCCGTAGCATGAAACAATACTTCCATTCCGAAATCTCCATCTGCAGAAGTTGCAGTGTTGATACTTGCCATTCCAGAACTTAGTTGATCCCATTCGGTTTTTTTCATAGCAAAACTCCAGCGATCAACCGGGCCTGTAAAGCCCGATTCCCGACTGTATTGACGAATGTCCGTCATAACTGCATCCGGGTCAGCAAAGGTCGAAGCATTATATGTAGCTGGCAAAAGGTTATTCCACAAATAATAATCTTTAGATATATTAAAAGCAGTTTGGTTGAGGTTTGCAATACTGACCGGTTTTGCAGTATCAACCGGCGGCGCCAGGCTTACGGCCGGAGCGACATCACTTTTCTTACAGGAGGCAAGAAAAAATATTATTGAGCAGGCAATGGCCGTTGAATGTTTCATCATACTGTTGTGTTTAAATTAGCTATACTAAGTACGTATTTTTATCCGAAAAGTATTGTTACTGTTTATCGTTTTAACAGCACGGAAACAAGTCTTAAATGTAATAAAATTTTCCCGACCTCAAAAGTTACAATTTAGTGACATAAAAACCTAACTAAATGCCACATTTGTGTTACGACTTAACCTTTAAATATGGAGACGAAGGTCATCTTTTTAATGGGCGTATCAGGATCCGGAAAAACTTCATTAGGACGGATAGTAGCGCATCAATTGGGCTTGCCCTTCTTTGACGGAGATGACTTCCATCCAGCTTCTAATATAAACAAGATGAAAGCTGGTATCCCACTTACCGATGCAGACAGGTATCCTTGGCTGGAAATGTTACATAAGAAAATTTTGCAGCAATTGGAAACCGGAAGCCTCGTAGTCGCCTGTTCCGCCCTTCGGCAGTCTTACCGTAACCTCCTTGAGAACAGTATTGCAAAGAAGACTATGTGGGTTTTTCTTAAAGGAGATAAAAAAATAATAGATACCCGGATGAAGCAACGGAGCGCACATTTCATGCCATCACTTCTGCTTCAAAATCAACTAGATACATTAGAAGAACCCAACGATGCACTTATACTGAATATATTGCAAACTCCGGAAGAACTTGCGGCAATCATTTTAGAGCGTTTTCAGAAAACCTAGCAACACGCAGCTATGTGAAATCAATTGAATCATACACCAGAACCTTATTCCAAAGCTCTGCACATTCTGCAATAAATTGAAGGTGGATAGGATCAACCTGGTAGCTTGCCTGATCTGCATCATTATCAAAGATTGCCAGCCATGACAGAGAATACGAGTTTTCAATCACATCCCTGTCCGTATCAGCGGGTTGACCAATATGAAATTGGCGGATTGTTTTTACATTTGAAAGATTTTGTAGGCCTGCTTGTAGTTTTTTTAGTGCTTGTTTAGATGAAGGATCTTTGAGCCAAAAAAATACATGGTGGATAAATAAGTTCTTCATGCTTAATTAGATTTATGTGCATAACTATTGGTCATAAAATTAACTGATCTCTTAAAATGAATAAAAATTATTAATGATACAATTTATACAAATGCTGGTATAAATATGACAGGTGTTTTTTGTGAAAAAAAATAACGCTAACTTTTGATCTTTTTAAAGTCTTTTTTATGCAAACCAGAAAGCAATTTCTTAAGTCAGCTAGCCTAATATCCGCCGGAGTCGTTTTACTTCCTTATCCTAAACTCGCTGGTATGAAAAAGCTCACCAATGCCGGCATTCAGCTTTACAGCTTTAAAGATGATATGGCCCGTAATCCGCAAAAAACACTGGAAATGATTGCCAGAATGGGTTTCAAGCAAATAGAATCTGCGAAAAGCCAACTTGGTCATTATTACGGTCTGTCAGCAGCAGAAATGAAGAAACATTGCATTGAAAACGGTTTAACCTTAAGAAGTGGTCATGTACAGGTTGATGACAAATGGAAGGATACTTTAAACGAAGCAGAAAAAAGCGGTCAGGAATTTCTTGTTTGCAGTTCAATGCCGACAAATGGACAAACAATTTTCAATTATCAGAAAGTTGCTGAAGAATTTAATAAGGCTGGCCGTGACTGCAGGAAACGGGGAATAAAATTCGGTTATCATAATCACGACTATGAATTTGATACGGTCGATGGTAAGGTCCTTTATGATGTGCTACTTGATAATACTGATCCAGACCTTGTACATATGGAAATTGACCTGGGATGGGTGATAGCCTCGGGGAAAGATCCGCTTCTTTATTTTAAACAATATCCCGGAAGATTTCCCCTATGGCATCTTAAGGATATGAACATTGCAGAAAAACATAGTGTTGAGCTAGGGGAGGGCCAGCTTGATATAAAGGGCCTTTTCAGGATGGCGGAACTTGCAGGCATGAAATATTTTTTTGTAGAACAAGAAGAATTTGCTCATAATCCTGCCGAAAGCATGAAACAAAATATGCTGTATCTTAACAATCTGGATTATTAATTTTTTTTCTAATTATGAATAGAAGGTCAGCCATACGGAATGCTGTTTTATTTTCTGCAGGAATTGTTCTTATTCCTTCCTGCATGGAGGATAATAAAGCCATTTTTCAAACAAAAAATATTAAGCTTACCGGTAGCGGGGAGCGTACACTGCAACTTTTATGTGACAGTATTCTCCCTGCAGGAAATAGCTTCCCCGGAGCTGGTGAATTAAAGGCCCATGAATTTGTTCTAACTATGATGGATGATTGCGCATCACCGGAAGATCAGGCAAAATTTTCAGACGGCTTAGCCGCATTTGAAACCCGGAGCCAGACTACAACCGGTCAAATATTTACAAAGAATTCGCCAGAACAACGGCAAAATTTTTTAGTTACGCTGGAAAAAAATAAAGCGGCAAATGACAACCTAGCTTTTTTTTATAACAGCACCAAGCATTTCACAGTGCAGGCTATGACAAGCAGCAAAAAGTACATGACTGAAATCAGGAAATATAAGATGGTCCCGGGGCCCCATTTCAAAGGCTGTGTGCCAGTTGGAAACCAAGTTTAAATGCAAAGTATAATTTTATGGGTGATACGAAGAATTCTTTCGAAGCAATAGTTATAGGTAGCGGAATGAGTGGCGGATGGGCAGCCAAGGAATTTTGCGAAAAGGGGCTAAAAACACTGCTGCTTGAGCGCGGTCGACAGGTAGAACATTTGAAGGATTATCCGACAACCAATATGCAGCCCTGGGAATTTAAACATCGTGGGCAGGTACCTTATACTATTTCAAAGGATAATCCAGTCATATCACGCTGTTATGCTTATAAGGAAGATGCAATGCATTTTTTTACAAAAGATACAGAGCATCCTTACGAGCAGGAAAAACCTTTCGACTGGATACGGGGATATCAGGTTGGAGGTAAAAGTATTATGTGGGCCAGACAGACACAACGATGGAGCGATTTTGATTTTGAGGGTCCGGCAAGAGATGGGTTTGCAGTAGACTGGCCCATTCGTTACAAAGATTTGGCACCGTGGTACAGTTATGTGGAAAAGTTCGCGGGCATCAGCGGGAATAAAGATGGACTCGATACACTACCTGATGGGGAATTCCTTCCTGCCTGGGAACTTACCTGCGTGGAAAACCATTTTAAAGATATTGTTTCAAAGAATTACGCTGATCGACATGTAATTTATGCTCGCTGTGCGCATGTTACCTCGCCGGAACCCATTCATATTGAGCAGGGGCGAGGTCAGTGTCAAACGCGGAATCTTTGCCAGCGAGGTTGCCCTTTTGGGGGATATTTTAACGCCAACTCCACAACGATACCCTGGGCACAAAAAACAGGTAACCTCACATTGCGTACTGATGCAGTAGTTCACTCCATTATTTTCGACGATACGACGCAAAAAGCTACGGGCGTGCGGATTATTGACGCGCATACAAAACAAACTACCGAATATTTTGCGCCAGTAATTTTTGTAAATGCAGGGGCTATCAACACGAACCTAATTTTACTTAACTCTGTTTCGAAACGGTTTCCCAATGGATTGGGTAATGACGCGGGCATCCTTGGTAAATACTTTGCTTTTCACAACTACCGCGCAAGGATAACCGCGGAATATGACGGCATGCTTGAGTCAACAACGGAGGGCGGACGGCCCACGGGTGCCTATATGCCGCGTTTTAGAAATGTGCATAAGCAGGAAACAGATTTCCTGCGCGGATACGCAACAACATTTAGCGCAGGCCGGCAAACGATTGACCCTGTTATAGATGGTTTAGCAGGTGAAGAATTAAAACGCAGCCTGCTAAACGTGCAGAAAACGGGGCGCTGGTCAGTAGGGTCGCAATGCATGGGTGAGACAATTCCAAAGATTACCAATTATGTAAGTCTAAGTGAATCTAAGAAAGATGAGTGGGGTATGCCGCTAATAAATTTCTCGGTGGCGTATGATGATAATGATGAAAAGATGATCAAGGACTTTTTCCAGCAGTATACGGAGATGTATACAAAAGCCGGTTTTACTAATATTAAGGTGTCTGATAGTAAACAAGCACCTGGCCTGGATATCCATGAAATGGGCGGAGTGCGAATGGGCAAAGACCCAAAAACATCCCTGCTTAATGAATGGAACCAATTGCATGCATGTAAAAATGTGTTCGTTACGGATGGCGCGTGCATGACTTCCACCTCAACACAAAACCCTTCGCTAACATATATGGCTTTAACTGCCCGTGCTGCAAACCATGCAGTTGAATTATTAAAGAAAGGTGAGTTGTAAGGTCTTGCACCAAATTGCGCTAAAATTATCTTTCATCAATCCCTGGCCTAAATACAGCTTTTAAAAATTGAACCATAATTGATGCCTTTAACAACGGTTATAATCTTAAATTGTCGGAGGTAGCAATTATAACTGCCACCTTTCCTTAAAGAAAATTATGGGCACTTTAATTGTCATGTTGTGTTTGGTTGTATTACTGATAGTATTAACCGGAACTTTTAAAATTAACCCTTTTATTGCGCTCATTATTGCATCTTTGATAGGTGGCTTTGCTCTAGGAATTCCCCCATCATCAGTCTTAACATCCATACGAAAAGGTATTGGCGAGATGATGGGTTCGATCCTGCTCATCCTTACATTCGGGGCAATGATTGGAAAACTGGTAGCCGATAGCGGTGCTGCCAAAGTTATTTCAGACCGTATCGTACAATATTGCGGATTAAAATATCTCCAATGGGGACTTATGCTTACCGGGCTTATTATCGGCATACCCCTTTTTTATAACGTTGGTTTCGTATTGGTTATTCCTATTATCTTCAGTTTAGTATATCAGTATAAGTTACCGCCGGTATTTATAGCCATCCCGATGCTGGCATCTTTATCGGTAGCGCACAGTTTACTGCCACCCCATCCATCCCCAACATCATTGATTGTACTTTTTAAAGGAAGTATGACAAAAACTTTTCTCTACGGAATTTTGATAGCTATTCCGGCACTTATCATTGCAGGCCCCGTGTTTTCGAAGTCATTAATGAACATTAGGTCATTAGGAGAACTGCCATTAATGAAACCCGGCCAAATTCCGAATCGTTTGCCCGGATTTTTCAACAGTATTTTTTCTGCGTTATTACCAGTATTTCTCCTTGGATTAACGTCTATCGTGAAATTAATGTTTTCAAGCAATGTCCGGCTAACAGGAGGTATGAATTTTATAAGCGATCCATCATTCCTTATGTTTCTTGCCCTTTTAATTGTAACCTACACGCTCGGAACCAGGCAAGGACGCCCGCTTCGGGATATCATGCTGGTTTATGAATCCGGGGTAAAAGATATAGCGATGATCCTGCTTATCATAGCAGCATCAGGTGCCTTCAAGCAAGTATTAGTGGATAGTAATGCGGGAGACAGCATAGCTTCTCTATTTCGCAGTAGCAACCTTCACCCGCTTGTTCTGGGTTGGATACTAGCCGCTATTATCAGGATATGCCTTGGGTCGGCAACAGTGGCCGGACTTACAGCAGCTGGTATTATTGCGCCAATGATGAGTAATTTTGCTGTTGATCCGAACCTCATGGTCCTGGCCATCGGTTCTGGAAGCGTGATGTTTTCTCATGTCAACGACACTGGTTTCTGGATGTTTAAAGAGTATTTCAATATTTCTCTTAAGGATACTTTTAAATCATGGTCACTCATGGAGACGATCGTGTCGGTAATGGGACTAATTGGTGTTATGATTCTGGATAAAATTTTATAAACTTTATATACCGTTCAATCATAGTTGCATTAAAAAAAATAAAGATGAAAATTAAATTAAAAGAAGGCCTGGAATTATCCCGGATTGTTCATGGGCATTGGCGCTTGGCCGAATGGAATTTAACAGCACAACAGTTACTCGAACTTGTCGAAAGCAGCATCGCACTTGGTGTTACTACATTTGATCATGCGGATATTTACGGCGATTATACTTGCGAACGCCTGTTCGGTAATGCTATGTTGTTAAATAAAAAATTGCGTGATGATATACAAATCATAACGAAGTGTGGTATCAAAATAAAGTCTGATAAATTTCCTGAACGAGTTATAGGTTCTTACGACTACAGTTACCAGCATATTGTGAACTCAGTAAATCAGTCCCTTAAAAACCTGGAAACTGATTACATAGATCTTTTACTACTTCACCGTCCCTCTCCTTTTTTTAACCCTGAGGAAGTTGCGAAAGCCTTCGACCAACTATTGCAATCAGGAAAGGTGCGCCATTTCGGCGTTTCAAATTTTTCCGTTCGCCAGCAAAAAATGCTCAATAAGTACCTGGATATGAAACTCGTTACAAACCAGGTTGAAATTTCCCCCTATTGCCTCGAGCATTTCGACAATGGAAATATGGATTATTTCCTTCAGGAAAATATAAAGCCGATGGCCTGGTCACCGCTGGCAGGTGGGAAGATTATGAAACCCGCAGATGAGAAAGGGAACAGGGTATTTAAAATGTTAACACAGGTAGGAGAAGAACTAGGTGTCGATGGTATCGATAAAGTTACTTACTGCTGGTTGCTGCAGCACCCAGCTAACATTCTTCCGATTGTAGGCAGCGGGCAGTTGCGACGAATCGAAAGTGCCGTCGAGGCACTTACATTGGAAATGACTACGGAACAATGGCTAAGAATTTATGTGGCAGCTATGGGAAATAATCTTCCTTGATAAGGACCATAAATGATATGTAACAGTCGTGCAACTACTTAATTCACATAGCAGATAGCACCTACCTGATACATTGCAGGGGCCGGATTATATATGGTCCCCCTCCTATGAATGATCTGCTAAAAACTCAACTTTACAATAGAGATGGCTGCAGGTGCAATGATATTTCCATTTTTAAATTTTTATAAACACTTCCCCTGTAATTAATGACGCACATCATCAAAAAAAAATAGATCGCGGTATGGTTATTGGACTTCTTCAACACATTAAATTAAAAAACAAATGACCAATCAAAAACAATTTGGCGTGTGGATGGATCGGCAGTCTGCATTTATAACAGGAAAACAAAATTCCGCCGATGATACCGTTTCATTGATCGCACAAGTCGACGCTGATTTTGCAGATGCAAACAGCAGTGAAAAAAATGAACATAATAATGAAAATGATTTAAAAAGAAAATATTTCAAAGCTATTACATCTCACATGCAGAACGCAACAGAGGTTCATGTAACCGGCACGGGCCAGATCCAGGAACAATTTCTTCATTTCCTCAAAGAAACACCTCAGTTTAAAAATACCAAGGCAACAGAATCCACATCTAATAAAATGTCGGAAGAAAAACTAATTGAGTATATGGCTGAAAAATTAAACTAGATTTATCAATTTTGCTGGCTGTTATGCAAAAGCTTACGGTTTAATCCGTTTCAAGAATTCCTTTGATCTGTCGTAACTTTTGGATAACAGCCATTGTTTTTGCTTGTTCTTCCCTTCCATTTCTCCTGCCTATATAAAGAGTTGCAATTAGCATCCAGGTAATATAAACTGTTAGTATTAACACTTTCCAAATACTATTTAAGGGTGCCATTATAATCATTTCGTAGAAATATAAAGCGAAGGCAAGATTTAGTATGCATGTGTACATTAATATGCCCACGCTATTTAACCATATTTGTTCTACATAAAAGTTTGTGAAGCTTTTAAGCAAATACGCGGGCGGTGCGGAAATATCTGCCTTTGATAAAAAACGCACCTGCCTAACGCGCATTAACGAAAATCCGAGTACGCACACGAACATCAAACCCAACCCAACATACGAACTTATATACAGGAAGTGTATGTTGATTAATACATAGCCGATAGCCACGATCGCAAGCGCAAGCATTAGCACCTGTAGGAGTATTTTGTTGGCAAGTGCATTTTTTTCCCGTGTGGCCATGATTATGATTTCACTAGCATCTGGCAGGGCTACTTTTCGATGTATTTTCCACACTTCTTCCAGTTGATTAAATGTATTCATCACTAAAAAATAAAGTTGTCAATTGCTGTTTTATCCGGTGTATTTTAACTCTCAGGTTACCTTCCTTTATATTCATTACCTCAGCTATCTCATCGTATGGCAACTCTTCCAGAACCATTGATATAATTAAGCGATCGGCTTCAGGTAACTGATGGATTGCCTTATACAGTTGATTAAGTTGTTGTTCTTTTTCGTCAAAACTACTGTCATAAACCGGATCAAAAGAAGTAGGTAATATTTGATACACAAATTTCTTTTTTGATCTAATATAGGTAAGACAAGTATTTATCGCGATTCGATAAATCCACGTGCTGACTTTAGCATCACCCCTGAATTCAGGCAAGTGCTGCCAAACCTTTATAAATGTTTCCTGCAAAAAGTCCTGAGCCTGTGCCTGATCGTCGGTGTACGCCATGCACATTTTTAATACACGGGGTGCATGTAAATGATATAAATCCGTGAAAACTAAACCTTGCTCCAATAAAACATTGGTTTAAATATGAAAAATGTAAGCCATTTAACTGCCAGTTAAAAAAAGCTAATTCAGTTATAATGGTGCCATGTTAAGATACACGGTTTCGGTAAATGTTTTGACAGGAAGTCCGAGTACTGTTATTAGGATGCAGTTCCCGCCCTTTTGTTACAACAGCACGGTAATTATACGAGCGGTAGTTGAATAATTAGGTTTGTCGTTACATTTATAGAAAAAAGGAATGATACAAAATCACGAGATTGACTATAAAATTTATGGTGAGGAATTGCAGTTTGTAGAAATAGAACTGGATCCTTTGGAAACTGCAATTGCTGAAAGTGGAAGCTTTATGATGATGGATGATGATATCCGTATGCAAACCATTTTTGGCGACGGTAGCCTGCAGCAGCAGGAGGGCTTATTTGGAAAATTGATGAGTGCAGGAAAGCGTTTGCTTATCGGGGAAAGTTTATTTATGACTGCCTTTACCAATACAGGACGTCAAAAACGGAAGGTCAGTTTCGCAGCTCCGTATACAGGAAAAATTATTGTTTTTGATCTGAAACAACTCGGTGGAAAAATTATTGCGCAAAAGGACGCGTTCCTTTGTGCAGCTAAGGGGGTAAGTATTGGAATTGAGTTTCAAAAAAAACTGGGGACTGGAATTTTTGGTGGAGAAGGATTTATTATGGAAAAGATTGAGGGCGACGGGCTCGCATTTGCACACGCTGGTGGTTACATCGTGGAAAGAGAACTGCTTGCGGGGGAAATTCTCAAAGTAGATACAGGTTGCGTCGTTGCATATACTGCCGGGGTTGATTTTGATATAGAATTTATAAGCGGCGTGCGGAACTGGATGTTTGGGGGCGAAGGACTATTCTTTGCAAGGTTGCAGGGCCCGGGTAAGATATGGTTGCAATCTCTTCCCATTAGCAGGCTGGCTGGCCGAATATTTCAATATGCGCCTCAAACGGGGGGTCGTAAAGAAGAAGGAAGTTTGCTCGGCGGACTTGGCGACCTTCTTGACGGCCGTGAATAAATTTAACTGCGGAGTTTGAATAAGGAAAGCCATTATTATTGGCTTTCCTTATTTTTAGCGCTTAGTCATTTTTGATAGCAAACGAACGATTTCAAGGTAAAGCCATACCAGCGTTACCAATAATCCAAATGCACCATACCATTCCATGTATGCGGGTGCGTTCGCCTCAACACCTTTTTCAATCATATCAAAATCAAGTATAAGATTCAACGCCGCGATAGTTACTACAAATAAGGAAAATATAATTCCGAAAGTGCTGCCTTCATGGAGAAATGGCATGTTATCGTAACCGAACGCCCGAAGCGCCATTACTATTAGGTAAAAAATGGCAATGCCAACGGTAGCTGTGATTATTACTGACTTGAATCTTTCAGTTGCCTTAATGATTTTAAAATTTGCAGAGGCTGCAGTCTTGGGGATAATATTATCTCCTAGCTCGGCGCTCGCGGGGAGCGGAGCGACGGCAACAGAGATGTTGCCGCGGGAAGCGGAAGTGTGCG
>JANXYS010000474.1 GCA_025355935.1 Chitinophagales bacterium
GGCCGTTTTGTTGGCGTCAGCAGTTTTGGGAAACAAGCGCCTGCACATTTCGGCCAAAGCAGCATTTGCACTGGCCGCCCAGTGATAAGCCATGCCAGGCTGAGTGGAAGGCATTTCCGGAAAATTAATGAGTTGCCCCGAAAGCGATTTGTACGCGGGCATTCCGGGTACCACCGCCTCATACAACGCGATGCCCGAATATACCTGCGACCTGTCGGTAGAATGCGCTCCGGTACCAGTGGGCAGCGGTAGTTTAAGCATCGTTAACTGCAAATTGAGCCAGCTTACTACAACGTCTGATGAAAAAGTTTTGGTTTGCTTTAAATGTCCTGGTTTACTTACAGATGCTGCGGAAGGCTTGTCAGTGGTGGCAGGTTCATCTTGCAGTGCTTTCTGACAGGAGGAGAGCATTAATATGCCCGCCACGCTAAAAGCCAGTAAAATTTTGTTGTTCGTTTTCATAACATTTCTTTGTTTTAAAATTGTTTTAAATGAAATGGTCCATGAGGGGGCAATCTCCTGTTTTAAAGGGGATATAAACAGGCATTTATTGAAAGGCAGCGGGTTTGCGGCAGACGACGAATAATATCTTGTGGGCAGGAGTTACGAACCTTTAAACAAAAAATCGGGATACAGAAATATATAGCACTTTATAATCGCGGATTCGATGCCTGGGTAGAACAAACAAGATTGGACTATCCCACGCTGGTGGCACCTGCTACCGCCTTATCTCCGTATCCAGTCCGACTCAGTTATCCGGCAGCTGAGTCAAACTTAAACTTTACCAGCTACAATGCTGCAATGTCCAAAATGGGCGGTACTGATAAAGTAACTACTAAATTATTTTGGGATAAATTTTAACCCAGAACGTTATTGTAAAATGCCCTGACAATTCTGTAGCGGCATTATTGTTAGTAGTTATTGCTGGGTGATTGATTTATTACCCACCAAAGTTTTCAAGTTTTCGGCCAATATGCTCTTCGTTTACAAGTTTATATTTTGAATAAGGTTGTAATGCATTTTTTTGAACGATATATTTTTGCTCGATATGATTGTGCGAATTTTTAAAATCTTTTTTCGCACAGAGAGTAACTATACGCATTTCCAATAAAACTTATTTCGCACATTTTGTTGAGCGATGCTTTCCATTATCTATCAAATTCTCCGTCTAACTTCTAATGCTCAAGAATATTTATTTCCCCGTTTTGCCTTCGAAGCAAATTCGACATTCTTAAACTAAATAGTTTTGGAACCGCCCTAAAAAATTAACCAACTAACGGCCACATGCAACTGGCAGTTTTTGTTAAGCAAAATTAACCTGCGAGCATTTCAAGCCTATATCCTTATATTTATATATCAAATTAATATATCTGATAAACCTGGCCTTCATACAAGATCATGTAGTAACAATGCTTAAAGAGGGACTACCCGACACGCTCACGTATCATAACGTGGATCATATGCTGGACGTTTGTTTTCATAGTTTGACCATTGCGGATCAGGAAGGAATAACAGATAATCCTACCCTAACAAATCTAACCCTGGCGGCTCTTTACCACGATACCGGATTTTTACATATTTACCAGGGCCATGAAGAAAAAAGTTGCGAGATAGCACGGGTGCAGCTCCCGTTTTTTGGGGTTTGCGATGATCAGCTTGTAGTTATTTGTGAGTTGATTATGGCAACTAAGGTCCCCCAGGCACCAGTTACACACCTGCAAAAAATTATTTGCGATGCCGATCTTGATTACCTGGGCCGCACCGATTTTTACGAAACCGGAGACAAATTACGCCGTGAATTATTAGCTTGTCAATTGATAACAGGGGAGCATGATTGGGAGGAACTGCAACTGAAATTTCTTAAAGAACACCATTTTTTTACAACGACTTCTGATAAAAAAAGAACACCCACAAAGCTGGAATACATCAAACAGTTGGAACAACGTCAAAATTCAGAAAAGCGCTCATTTTTATAAAGCAATAAATGAAACAAAAAAATTTCTGGCTTAGGACCTTGAATGTCAGAGCTGAAGAAGGATGGTTAGTGAAAAGGCTTTTTTTATTCCAATTCCTCCAGGGAGCGGGTATTGCTTTCTTTTTTACTGCCGCTTTTGCGCTTTTCCTGGCCCGGTTTCCAATCACAGAGTTGCCCTACGTTTTTATTTATTCATCTTTACTGCTTTGGATAGCTGGATTCATTTATTCAAAAATCGAACACGCGGTAACAACAAGTACCCTCGCCATTATTATCACGGTATTTATGGCGATCAGCATGCTCATGTTCAGGCTTGCTTTTGCTTTTATAAAAAACGATTGGTTCCTGTATTGGATGCTTGCCTGGTTTAACGTTCTTTATCTTTTAAATAGCCTCGAATTTTGGGGCATAGCGTCATTACTTTTTGACGCACGGCAAAGCAAACGGCTTTTTGGCGTTATTAGCGCAGGCGACATCCCGGCAAAATTTATAGGGTACACACTTGCCCTTTTTACGGTGGAATATATAGGTACCATCAACCTCGTATGGGCCGGTGTAATTTGCATGGCCTTGTCAATCCCTTTCCTGTTGCGAATTAAAAAATCGGGCATGCTTATCGAGGTAGAGCCAAGCCACGATAAAAAACCTCCCCGCGACGGTGTCGCGGGACTTGTAAAAAACTTCGCCGGAAATTTACTCATACGTCGTCTGGCTATCCTTGGTATAATCATTACGGGCAGTTCGATCCTTATCAATTTTGCATTCTATGCGGGGGTAAAAGAAGCGTATCACGGGGATGTTGGGCTGGCGCAATTCATTGCCCTGTTCCTTGCGATTGTGCGGATTGCCGCCCTCATCGTGAAAATGATATTTACAAGCCGACTTATAAACCAACTTGGCCTTACCCGTTCGCTATTAATTACCCCTATTGTAATGCTGATCCTTGTAGCATCCATTATCCTCAGCCAGGATATGGCCGGTTATCAGAAGATTATCATCTATTTTTTCGGAGCCACCACAATTGTATTTGACATTTTAAGATCGTCTATCAACTCTCCCGTTTTTCTTACAATCATGCAGCCCCTTTCAATCCACGAAAGGTTACGTGCCCATACCATCGTTAAGGGAGTGATGGACCCCTTTGCTTCGCTTGGTGCCGGGGTAATGCTGCTGGTTATGATACATTACCAGCATAGATTAAATCTTCTCACCCTATCCTACATTCTCTTAGTGATAGCAGTGCTATGGATGATTGGCATTTACCGGGTGAATAACCAATACCTGGCAACCATCATTAAAAGCCTAAGCAGTCGATATTTTAACAGGGAAAGTTTTTCCGTTACGGATGCAGGCACATTGGACTCCCTGAAAGAAAAAGCAAAAACCGCATCAGAGCCGGAGCTCATTAATATTCTTAATATGCTTATGCAAAGCAGTAATGAACTTTCCCGTGACCTGGTTTTTTCAATTTTACAACATCCGTCGGAGAAAGTTAAGATAGCGGCATTGAAAATGATTCGTCAAAAAGATTTAGGTTCATCCGGCGAATTGTTACTACCCCTGCTGGAACCATCATCTCACCCGCAAATACTTTCGGAGACCATCAATATTTTAAGTTACGACAGGATAAACGCTGATGCCATTGCTCCATACCTTGAGCATCCGGATCGAATAGTAAGGCAGGCGGCTATAAGCGGTTTATTGTTCCACGGATCAGCAGATGAGCAGCACCAGGTAGAAAATCTGCTGGGGATCATGATTACTTCCGAACACACAACTGACCGCCTCATGGTAGCTGACATCCTTGCTAGCACTGAAAATTCGGGGCGCGTAAATTTGATACTTCCATTAATGGATGACATAAAACCGGCGGTGAAAAAAATGGCAATGTTGGCGGCCGGAAAATCACGTAATGATCAATTACTCCAGGAGTTGATTGACCGACTTGGCAGTAATGAAGCTTACGTTATTCAGTCACTGGCTGTAGCAGGCGAAAAAGCTTTGCCCGTCATTGTTTCCGCAATTGGCGGATCTTTAGCAACTCAACCTCAAAAAGAGAAATTAATTCTATTGTGCGGCAGAATCGGCGGTACACAGTCAAAGGAAAAACTGCTTGGTTTTCTCAAGGATGAACCCGGCGAATATGTATCCATCATCAAAGCATTGTACCGGACTAAATTTATTCCGAAAGTACATGAGCACGAAACTCTCACCAGGCTTGCAGAAAGGTTATTAAGCAAAAGCGCAGGTATTATTTACATGCAGAATAGTTTTATGCCACACCGCGAGAAATACCATCTGCTTATCAATTCCCTCAACCTTGAGTTGCATACTTTACGGGAATCCCTTCTTTACCTTTTCGCGGTTTTATACGACCGTGAAAATATCAATAAGGTGCGAAGAGCATATGCTACAGGCAAAAAAGAAACTATCATAAATGCAATGGAGATCATTGACATCAGTGTCAGAAAGGATCTTGCCAGTCATTTCAATATTATTTTTGAACCAGGTAATATTACTGAACGCATGCATGGCTTGAGAAATATATACCCTGTACAATCTTTTCATAATACAGAGCATGTTCTTACACGGATATTGTCTGAAGAATCAAGGCCATATAATAACTGGACCAGGGCATGCTCACTATATACTTCAAAGAAACAAAAACATGGTATTGAAGAAACCCTAATCAGGCGGTATACAGTAGCCGAGAATCTTATGCTAAGGGAAACGGCGTTTTATGCGTTGTAGATCTACTTAAATGATATAGGCTGTTTATTTCTAATAAAATAATAAATTTTAAATCATGGCTGAACAAACCAAACAACAATTATTGCTGCTGGAGAAAGTATTATTGCTTAAATCACTTAGCATTTTCAGAGAAACGCCCGAAACTATTTTAGCGGAATTAGCTCCTCTTATGCAGGAAGAAGAAATAGAAGAGGGAATAGTTATATTTAAAGAAAGCGAGCCCGGCGATTGTATGTATATTATTTTGTCGGGCGAAATACAGATCCACAAAGGCAAGACAACGCTTGCAATTCTAAAAGAAAAAGAAGTCTTTGGAGAACTATCGCTGCTGGACGCTGAAACGCGCAGTGCTACAGCAACAGCCCAAACAGATTGTGTTCTTTTCAAGATCGACCAGGAGCCGTTTTACGAGTTGATCGATACAAGGCCGGAAGTAGCCCGCGGCTTCATTAAAATGTTATGCAACCGTTTAAGGCAACTGAATGAAAAAACTGCGCGCGGTTCATTGTAATTAATCTCTTCGGATTCTCGCTTCAATCATTTTAAGATGTTTTAATTTCAGTGGCCCTCTTAATTTTTTTGTGGCGTCAGTAAAAAAACTGTGCTGCTTAAAAAAGTTAACCTGCACCAGGTTCCACTCCTGTTCAGATTTGATCATTTGCCGCGCGTGCAATTCGCGAAACAGGTTATGACTTATTATTGAAAAGTCTTCCCGGCCCAGGTAGTCGAGGTCCGCATCACAAATAATTTCTTCCAGCCTCGTCATTGGAGTCTGCGGTATCCGGGTAGCCATTATCATCCCGCAGATAATGCGTATATCCTTATCCGTGACCCCGAAACCAGTAAGCTCTGCCCGTGCGAAATCACATCCTGCAGTTTCATGCGCCTGGTAGGTAGTAAGGAACCCGCTATCATGATAAAGGCACGACAGTTGAAGAAGATAAATTTCACTATCGGTTAAGTTTTCAGTTTTTGCCATGCGTTCCGCTTGTGTGAGTACATCGATCGTATGTTCTACGCAATGATAGTAAAGGTTAGGAGCCAGTCCGGCTGTTAATTTGTCTAAAATGGACTTTCGGATTGATGGTGATCATCTGTTTGTAAGCAAACTTGCTTATGGACCAAGAATGCCAAACACTCCC
>JANXYS010000481.1 GCA_025355935.1 Chitinophagales bacterium
TTGGCCGCAGCCATCAACCTTGGTGTATTTGCTTCTGACATATTTTATTTTATACATACAATTGTTAAGGAATTGCATGCCTGTTGTTTTCTGATAACGATGCATTTCGTGGAAACCTATCGTTAACTTGTTATTCTTCTAAAATGCTCCGCAACCCGGGGGTTGACAAAACGGTTAATCTTTTTCAAATTCTGATTGCAGCACTTTCCTAAGTTCAGCAATAGTTTCTTTTTCCAAATCTGTTCTACGCTCCAATTCTTCATCGGTGAGATCAAGTACTGACCGTGCAGTATCACATCCTACTTTTTTCAAAGCTTCAATTACCCAAGGCTCAATTTCATCCGAAAACTCTTCAAGGTCGATATCAAAGTCATCTTCTTCTCCTTCATTATCACGGAAAACATCGATTTCGAAGCCAGTAAGTTCGCAGGCCAGTTTAATATTTACACCACGCCTACCGATCGCCAGGGATACCTGATCCGGTTTTAAATAAACCTTTGCGTGGTTTGTTTCTGTATTGAGATCTATGCTGGTAATTTTCGCCGGTGTTAACGAACGTTGAATAAGCAGTTGCGTATTTGCAGTCCAGTTAATTACGTCGATGTTTTCATTTTTAAGCTCTCGTACGATCCCGTGGATTCGGCTACCCTTCATACCTACACATGCACCAACCGGGTCAATCCGATCGTCATAACTTTCTACGGCCACTTTCGCCCTCTCACCTGGGTCTCTTACAATTTTCTTAACAACTATTAAGCCATCAAAGATTTCAGGCACTTCAATCTCAAGTAATTTTTCAAGAAATAAGGGGCTGGTGCGGGAAAGGATGATAATGGCCTGGCTATTTTTCAACTCCACTTTTTTCACTACGGCACGAACATTTTCTCCCTTTTTAAAATAGTCAGAAGGTATTTGTTCTGACTTGGGCAGCAGCATTTCATTGCTGTCTTCATCGAGAATAAGTACCTCTTTTTTCCATACCTGGTAAACTTCACCACTCACAATTTCGCCTACACGATCTTCATATTTCTTTACCAGGATGTTCTTTTTCAAATCGTTAATACGGGCAGCCAGTGTTTGTTTACCGGCGAGGATAGCCCGGCGACCAAATTCTTTCTGGATATCAACTTCTTCATATAATTCCTCTCCAACGCTGTAATCGGGTTCAATTTTAATAGCATCTTTTAGTTCAATCTCGGTAAGAGTATTGTACAGGTCATCATCATCAACAATTGTTCGTCGGCGAAAGATTTCCAAATCACCTTTTTGGTCATTTACGATCACATCAAAATTATCGTCGCTGCCATATTTTTTGCGGATAAGTGTTTTAAACACATCCTCCATCACTTTCATCAGCGTTGGGCGATCGATGTTTTCTGCTTCCTTAAATTCCTGGAACGAGTCTATTAAATTGATACTTGCCATGTTCCTCTCCGGCCTCCCTCCCGATATTTTCGGGAAAGCCCCTGCCGGCAGGGGGGGTTTTTGTTTATTAAAATTTTATAAGAACTTTGGTTTGTTTAATTGTTGCTACAGGGATGGTTTTACTTATCTCTACCGCTTTTTTCCCTTTGCCTTCAACGTAAGTAAGCTGTATATCGTTTTCGTCTGCTGCCACTAATTTTCCTTCAATTTTCGTTTCGTCCAGCAAGTCTACCTCTACATCGCGACCAATATTCTTCAAATACTGCCTATGCAATTTTAACGGCTCGCCCAATCCTGGGCTAGACACCTCGAGGGAAAAATCTCCCTCAGGATAAATACCCATTTCTTCCATAATCTTATAAAGAGCCCGGTTGATGCGAATGCACTTTTCAATGCCGAGCCCACTGTCGGCATCGAGATAGATTTTAAAGTTGTTTGTGGGTTTTATTTTAAGGTCAACCAAAAAAATGTCGTCTACTAAAAGCGGCTGCAATAGTTTCTGTACCGTTTCTAATTGTGTATCACTGCTCATACTATTTTATAATAGAAGAAGGGAACACCGCTGTTCCCTTCTGTCTGTCTCTTTTTTCCGTTGGCAAATATATAGTTAATAACGATAACAGCCAAATGGCCAGGAAACTTGCATGTAAAATTTAACAGCAATATATTGAGCCGGGATATACCTTTGCATTATGAACATTTTTAAACTGGCGTGGGAAATTCTAGCGATATACCTGGTATATAAATTTATTACAGGTTTTATTATCCCGATCTACAATACTACCCGCCAGATGAAGGGAAAAATGGACGAGATGCAGGAAAAAATGCGTCAGCAGTCTCAGGAGATGCAGCAGCGACAGGCCCCACCAGTTCCTCCGAAATCTTCGCTGAATGAAGAATACATAGATTATGAAGAGGTGAAATAGGCTTTGAATCCCACCGAAAATACAGGTGTCAACCTTTAAAGGTTGACACCTGTATTTTTTTTGCAAGACTGATTAGCTAAAAAATTTTATTTCAGCGAGTTGCATTATAGCTTAAGAATTCAGTGAGTTCAAGGTTGACACCTTAAAAGTTATCAATCGTATGTCAAATCCTCAATTTTCTCACCGGGCAGTAGTAAATGGGTTTTAAAACCCATCTCCCTCGCTGTGTCGATATTGTTATATGAATCATCTATAAACAATGATTCTTCTGGCCAGATACGCGCATCTGCGAGCACAAATTTGAATATATTCTTGTTCGGCTTACGGAGATGTACAAGGTTTGAATAATAGGCTTTCTTAAAAAATACATCGAGATCGGCATAACCAGTCTGTTCGGTAAATATTTTCCGGAAGGCCTCCAGGTGAATGGCGTTAGTATTACTTAGCAAGTATAGGTTATACTTTTTAGAAAGTTCTTTCAAAAAGTCGATGGTACTTAGCCTAAAATCGAGAAGAAGTGTATTCCATGCCAGTGTAACCTGGTCTTTATTGACTGATTCTTCACGGCCTTTAAGAATTTTATTATAGAACTCATCGTTCGTTATGTTTCCAGTTTCGAGTTGTTCAAAGAGAGCATCGGCGCTGTATTGATTATACATTTCTTCAAAATCGTTGTAGCCCAATTCTTTAAAGGCTTGCAAGGTTTTGTTGTAATCGATATTGAGTAATACACCGCCGAGATCGAAAATAATATTTTTAAGTTTTGCCATAATTTATTGAAATGCTGAGTGCAAATATCTGTTTTTACTTACTTTTGCAACCTGTTATTGAAAAATAACGGGCCTATAGCTCAGTTGGTTAGAGCATCTGACTCATAATCAGAGGGTCCATGGTTCAAATCCATGTGGGCCCACACGTTTACAGCATAAGGTTTCAAGAGATTGAAGCCTTTTGCTATTTTATCAACTCCGACACATTTCGACACCCATACCCTTTACATGACTTTTAAAGAGGCAAAAAGCAGCAGCCAGCAAATAATTTTTCTCTAAAATAATTATTTATTCAGGCGAACAGATATGATAACCCCTGGCCTACTCCGGGATAAGTAGAATTAATCAACCGCACACGGACGTAGAACGGATCTAATTTAGAATGCTTCACTTTCATTACTGACTACATAATTCTAATGATGATTTTTTTGATACCTATCTAATACAAAAGGGCTATTCCTATTATACAAGTCATGAGTTAAATGATTCTGTTCAAGAGGTTGTTTACTCCATAAGCACTCAAAGACCTATTGATAACTCTTTAAGGATATTATACGCCGCTAGGGAAAGTTACAAAATCAGGTATATATCCTGGGAATTTAGATCTGACCCTGATCATCTTTTATTAAAAAAGAGTTTGCTATTCATGGCTTTACTTTACTGAAAGATGAATATAATACTAATGCAGATCACTCGCTAAGTTACCGGAACAATAAATACTTTATCACCTTAGGAACACCAAGCCGCTATTATGGCGGTTCAATGTTCGTAGTATTTCAATCATTCAGCTTTAAAAACATCAACTATTCATTATGAAGCAATCTTTTGAATTAAGAAGCTATGAAAGCCCGACAGAAAATCTTTCTGAAAAAAAATGACCATGTTTAATACAGGCGGAGAGATAAATATTCTTAAACGCCTTGGGTTCAACCCTGTTTTTTAAGCACGGGTGATATCAGGAAATCACATGCCTAATTTTATGTACATGCCAGTGTTTGATAATGCAGAACAAAGAGATGCTCAATGGAAAATTTTTGGCAATGATCCACAGTGGAAAGAAATATCTGCAAAACCTGAAAACGAAAACACAGTATCTGTTTCACACATCGATATCATATTAATGCACAGCACTTCTTATTCAGATTATTAATTATTTATTTTCTAAATATGCATTTGAAAAAAAATTTTAGCTTAAAAATAATTATGATAGCCAGTGGCTTTCTTTTTATCTGCATACATTCTTTTTCACAAAATCTCGGTGTTTTTGATGGACATAATGATGTAGGTTAAATTTTGCATCAAGGTAATGCAAAATACAATACTGATAAAGGCATTTATGAGCTGTCAGATTCAGCGCTAATATCTAGTCTACGCATGATGAGTTTCAATATTTGTGGAAAAGAATGAAAGGCAATTTTATATTACAGGCAAGTGGAAAATTATTGGGTAAAGGTATTGAGCAACATCAAAAATTCGGTTGGATGGTT
>JANXYS010000502.1 GCA_025355935.1 Chitinophagales bacterium
CCGATAATAATATAACGGCAACGGTCTCCCTGCTGGGCCCGGGAAATGATCTTTCTGCAAAAGGAAATTATTATCTTAATGATGTAAAACAACAATTCGATGCAAACCTGGATGTTAATAAATTAAATGTTCAGACATTACAGGGGTTTGCAAAAGGAATGCTTAAAAATTCAACAGGGAATATCCATGGAAATTTTACCGCTAGTGGAAAATTCACTGATCCACGATGGAAAGGAGAATTAGATTTCGATACTACTTCTTTTACAATTGCGCAACTTGGTGCTCCATATAAAATTAATAATCAGAAAATCCTTTTTCAATATCCACGTATTTCGTTTCCTCAATTCTCTATTACCGATTCAGTAAAGAATCCCATGAAAGTAAATGGTTACGTGGATATTAAGAATATGAACGACATCAGCCTTGGTCTGGATATTAATACTGATAATTTTATTGTAGTTAACGCGCCTAAAGCTATCAATAGTCAAGTATACGGCTACGCTGCGGCAGATATAAATGTTTCAATAAGCGGTACTGCCGCGGAGCCCAAGATAGAAGGCGATATTTCAGTCAATGAGAAAAGCAATGTATTTTTTGTGTTGCCTCAAAAGAGTTATGGAAAGGATGAGGGAAAAACAATTGTACGATTTATTGACCGTGATACATTTGATATTAATCCGCCCGTAATTCCTTTTGTGGAAGCAAAGGGCACGGGAAACTCTTTCGCAAAATTCTTAAATTATAACCTGAACATAGAAATCAAAAAAGAGGCTGCATTAACTGTCATCGTAGACCCTGCTACGGGTGATGAAATTAAAGTACAGGGCGATGCACAGTTGAATGCCGGTGTCGATCCTGGCGGAAATATAGTATTAGCAGGAAATTACGAGCTTAACAATGGTTATTATGATCTTCATTACCAGTTCCTGGAGAGGAAATTTGATCTCGTTAAAGGTAGTACGATTGTATTTGCGGGAGCGCCAACGGAGGCTCGTATAAATATAACTGCAGCGTATACTGTAAATACATCTTCTAAAGATTTACTTGGCAATGAGGTTACAGACGTCACCAGCAATGCTTCGTATAATCAAAAACTTCCTTTCAAAGTAATCCTTTACTTAACCGGGGTGCTAAGCAAACCGATTATTAATTTTGATATTCAACTTCCGGATGAAAACACTAATTTGATCAATAGTGCTATCAGATCGACTATTGATAACAAACTTGCCCAGCTTAGAGGTGATGAAGCTGCTACTAACAAGCAGGTATTTTCATTGTTATTATTAAATCGCTTCGTTGGAGAACAGAGCAGTGACTTTTTCAAAGGTAATGGAGGCGGCTTTTCTGATATTGCACGACAAAGTGTAAGCCAGTTCCTTTCCCAGGCCCTTAACCAGGTTGCGGGCGATTTAATTAAAGGGGTGAATATTGATCTAAACCTTAGCTCATATAATGATTTCAGTAATGGAAGCGGCCAGCAAAGGACAGACCTAAATGTAGCGCTTAGCAAAAACTTTCTTGATAATAGGTTAACCGTTACCGTGGGTACGAACTTTGGCGTCGAAGGGCAAAATGCCGCTTCTAAAGCCTCAAATAGCAACACAGGATTTAAGCCGGATGTTACACTCGCTTATAAATTAACGCCTGATGGAAAATATCTGTTGCGCGCTTACACTAAGAACCAGTTTGAAGCTACTGTGGATGGTTATGTTGTAGAAACGGGCCTTGCCTTTGTGTTAACGATGGACTATGAAAAATTTCATGAACTATTTGGCCGAAAAGGTAAAAAGAAAAATAGAAAATGACCAGGAACCTATACATATTTGGACTGATATTAATAATACTCGCAAATTCCTGCAGTGTTCGAAAGTATCTACCTAAAGGTGAACGGATTTACAAGGGGGCATCCGCATCCGTAACACGAAATCCTGATGTAAAAGCCTCTAACCGATCATTGAAAAAATTGGTTCTTCTTGCTGCTACTCCAAAACCTAATAAATTTTTATTTGGACACCCATATAAAGTATGGTGGTGGTATAAAATTGGTGTACCAAACCGACCAAAAGGATTCAGAGCATTTTTTAGAAATAAATTGGGTGAGCCTCCCGTTTTTAGTACCCGCGTCAATGCAAAGGCTACTGCAGAAAATATGCAGGCCATGATGGAGAATCTGGGGTATTTTCATACATCAGTGAGGGGTGACACTACAAACTTTAGCTATTTTACAAAGGCAAAATATACGGCACAAGTTCAGCCACAATATGCCATCGATAAAATTGAATGGGTTAGCGACAGTTCGGAATTATTAAAGCTTCTACAGAACAACTCTGAAAAAAAAGGTTTTTTGAAAGCAGGCAACAAGTACAAATTAAGTGACATTAGTGCAGAACGTGAAAGGCTTGATTTATTTGTAAAAACCCAAGGGTATTATTATTTCAATCCTGATAACTTGTTGGCATACGTGGACAGTACTATCGGAGGTCGCAAAGTCCACATGTATCTTAATATAAAAAAAACTACGCCGGAAGACGCAAAACATGCCTATACCATTAACACGATAAGGGTATACCCAAATTATAGTTTGTCTACAACCCAGCCAGATACCAGCCGGACGGGCATGATGGTATACGATGGCTTGTTAATTGGGGATTCGACAAGAAGATTTAAAAATAAATTATTCGGGAATACAATTACCTATCGTCCCGGTAGCATTTACGATAGCCGTGCGCAGAATACTACGCTTAATCGTCTGATTAGTTTGGGCGCATTCAAATTCGTTAAGAACAGGTTTGAAGCTATTAAAGATTCGGGCCGGCA
>JANXYS010000537.1 GCA_025355935.1 Chitinophagales bacterium
ACAAAATTATAAAATGCGCAAGAAGTCCATTTAAAAGAACTTAAGCGCCTACAAATGACCTATCACCTATAATAAATGCGTGTAGTCAATTTTGCCTAAATAGCGCTCTTCAATTACATTTTTATGATGATATAAGTGCCCAAGAGTTATAAATCCGAGGGCATTTACCGTAACAGGCAGCTCATTACTTAAACCAGGTGAGTCGAGCATATCGTCGGTGAAGCTTTCAAACAGGCAAATAGTAGTATGTCTTACAGACTTGATTTCGGTACACAACGAATTCCAGGTACGATGATTTGCGCGCGAATTCGCGGTATACTCATTCTCGTCAAATGCCGGCAATGATAGCTTTTCTTTGCGCGCAATACAGAGTGCCCTGTAAACGAATATTCTTTCTGCGTCTATGATGTGTTGCAAGATTTCTTTTATCGTCCACTTACCATCCGCGTAATGGAAAAGCGACGTTTCCTCTGTGATGCCTTCAAAAAATTCATCAATAATGCCCTGCTGTGCCTTCATTGACTCAAGGAGATCTTCACCAGGAACGAGTTTTATATATCTATCAAAATACTCAGGGTAACTTGTTGGGAGAGGTTTCGACATACCAATTTTTAGGCAAAAATAAACCGTTCTAAATTCATGGAACGGTTTATCATTATAATATTTTACCTACTTTTTTTTAACCTTTTTTATCCTGGTTTTCGGCAACGGGATTTTCGCCGGCACAGAAGCCTTGATAGTGCTGGCGTACTTCACAGCGCCATATGCGTTAATAATTCCACCAGTTTTAGAAATCTCTGCGAGTTCAACCTGATCCCTTGTTTCGGGATTCGTTACTTTAAGTCCGGGAATTACGGCAGACTTTTCTATTGCCATTTTAACTTGTTGCGGAGTAAGATAAGGGAAGTATTCTAAAAGAAGTGCAGCAACACCGGCAACTACCGGGCACGCCATACTCGTACCGCTTAGATTGCCATAGCTATGTACACCCGGAATGGTGGAATAAATGTTTACTCCCGGTGCGAAAACATCAACCTCTTTCATGCCAAAATTACTGAACTTAGCTACAAGTCCTCCATTTAGAGGATCGCCACTTGCGCCTACTGTAATAACATTCGAAGCCCTACCTTTTCCATCTAGAAATGTGCTACTCGGGTAAGTGGCCAGGCTATCGATATTTTTGTTATCATTCCCCGCAGCCTTTACAAGTAAAACACCCTTCGATTCCGCGTATCGGAATGCATCATCAACCCATCTCTTTTCCGGCGAAAAATCTTTTCCAAAGCTCATGCTTATAATCTTTGCTCCGTTATCAACTGCGTACCTTATAGCGTTTGCAATGTCTTTATCATGCTCATCGCCATCTGGAACAGCGCGAACCATCATAATTCGGACGTTGTCAGCGACTCCGTCAACACCCTTATAGTTGTTTCTAATTGCAGCGATAATACCTGCACAATGAGTTCCGTGCATTGGGGTGGCAGTCATAATATCATTATTTCCGTAAAAACGATCATTAATATCACGTTCATTATCTCCAACAATGTCGCCACGGTAATTTGGCGGGGGATTAGACGCATTTTCAAATTTCCTTACCTCACCTTCCAGTTCGCTGATAAGCTGGGTGTTTGTAATATCGAAATTATCGTTTGCCTTCGAGATGTTAAGTACCATCCCTTTTACAAAAGAAGCTGTGGGATCTTGTGAATTATAATTTTGCAGATCATTACCGTTATATTCCTCTTTTCCCAATTCTTTCCTTATAATGGCATCTCCCGCTTTAAAACGTGGAAGTATCTGTTTCAACGCCCCTGATTGTTGTACATCAACGTCGCCCACTACTTTCTGTTTAGCAGCCTGATACATTTCATATTCAGCCCTTTCTTTCGGAGTAACAGAAGATTCACTTTTACCCTGCCACTTGTTCTTAAGCGAGTAGTAAACCCGGGCAGCCTCATAGCTATCTTCCTTAACATTTCTACCGTCTTTATTTCCAAGGAAGTTCCAACCGTGTACATCATCAACGTAGCCATTCTTATCATCATCGATGCCATTTCCTGGAATTTCTTTCGTGTTCGTCCATAAGACGTCTTTCAGATCTTCCTGCGTAGTATCAATTCCCCCGTCGATAACGGCGACAGTAACCGTTTTGCTTTTCAAGCTCTTTGTTTTGAGAAAATCATAAGCCTTATCTAGACTAATACCGTAGAATCCGGTACTCGACTGATCGGTTAAATGCCAGCCATTAGGGACTGATACTGGCTTTACGTTTGGCTGTGCAAAGGCTCCTATACTGAACGCAAGGGTTCCTATCAGAAGACTGGAGATTTTAATCATGGTGTTTTTTTAAGTCAGTACAAAATTAAACCGATAACAGTCACAAATTGTACCATTGGCAATTATTATAATATATTTTACAAATCGAATCTAATGCCTTGCGCGAGCGGAAGTTTATCAGTGTAATTAATTGTATTCGTCTGTCTGCGCATGTAAACTTTCCAGGCATCACTTCCGCTTTCACGTCCGCCGCCTGTTTCCTTTTCGCCCCCAAATGCACCGCCAATTTCGGCTCCACTGGTTCCGATGTTAACGTTAGCAATCCCGCAGTCACTGCCGGAAGCTGAAAGAAAGGCTTCACTTTCTCTCAGGTTATTTGTTATAATTGCAGATGATAGCCCTTGAGGTACCCCGTTTTGCATGTCTATTGCTTCGTCAAGCGTCTTATACTTCATGATATATAATATAGGGGCGAAGGTTTCGTGCTGAACAATCTGAAGATTATTTTTTGCTTCAGCAATGCAAGGCTTAACGTAACAACCACTCTCGTAGCCTTTACCGGTAATAACGCCTCCTTCTACCAGAAAATTTCCTCCGGCAGCCTTACATTGTTCAATTGCTTCCAGGTACATACTAACCGCATCTTTGTCGATTAATGGGCCAACGTGATTTTTTTCCAATAACGGATTTCCTATCTTAAGCTGGCTATAGGCATTAACGAGCAAATCTTTGAAGCGCTGATAGATCTTTTCATGTATAATTAAACGGCGTGTAGTAGTGCAACGTTGACCTGCGGTACCAACCGCCCCGAAGGCTGCCGCCGTGAGCGCAATACCCAGATCGGCATCTTTGGAGATAATGATGGCATTATTCCCGCCTAGTTCCAGCAAGCTTCTTCCTAGTCGTTGAGCAACTGTGGAGGCAACTGCTTTTCCCATTTTGGTGCTACCAGTAGCCGATAAAAGGGCAATCCTGTTATCATTACTTAACCATTCTCCTACCTCTCTGCCACCAACGATTAACCCGCTGACTCCCTCGGGAACATTATTTTTTTTAAATACCTTTTGTACAATCTTCTGGCACGCAATTCCACATAAAGGTGTTTTTTCACTTGGTTTCCAAATTGATACATCACCACACACCCAGGCCAGCATACTGTTCCAGCTCCAAACAGCTACCGGGAAATTAAAAGCAGAAATAATACCTACTATACCAAGAGGATGGTACTGTTCGTACATCCGGTGACCGGGTCTCTCACTATGCATAGTAAAACCGTGAAGCTGGCGAGAAAGCCCCACCGCAAAATCGCAGATGTCAATCATTTCCTGCACTTCTCCCATTCCTTCCTGCAGGCTCTTGCCCATTTCGTAACTCACAAGCTTTCCCAGGTCAGCTTTATTTCTGCGTAATTCTTCCCCGATCTGCCTTACAATATCTCCACGTTTAGGTGCTGGCCATGAACGCCATTCCGTAAAAGCTTCTGCAGCTTTTGTAATCACGGCGTTGTAAGCATCCTGGTCGGCCGAAACTACGCTTGCTATTGAAGCACCGTCTACCGGAGACCAGGATGTAATTTTTTCACCCTTACTCTTGATCCAGTTGTTGCCCGTAGAAGTGCCGGGGTTTGAAGTATTAATGCCTAGAGTATTTAAAAAATCCGTCATAAAAATAGTTTTATTTTCGGGTTGCAAGGTACGTTTTTTAAGATCGGGTTGCCTTTTTGAATAGGCTGATTTTCCGTTTAGCAGATGCTAATTGTGGTTCGTGATAAATAATTGCGGTACTTTTAATTCTATAAAGACTTATTATGAAAACTACATGGCAACATCTTCATGAAACCAGCCTCACGAAAGGGCAACGCCTCGCAGATACCATCGCATCCAAGATGGGTTCCTGGAAATTCATAATTTGGCAAACTATCTTTGTATTGATTTGGATGACACTAAATGTTGTTGGACTAATCAGGCATTGGGATGCATATCCCTTTATTTTGCTGAACCTTATATTCAGTACCCAGGCGGCATATGCTGCTCCAATAATCATGATGGCGCAAAACAGGCAGGCAGACAGGGATAGGGTACAATCGCAGGCAGACTACGACTGCAACCTTGAGGCAAAAAAAGAAATCGAGGCCTTGCAATTTCAGCTGAACAGTATTGAAACTGAGAAACTCGACAAGATTATCCTTATGTTAACCGAATTGAAAGGATCCCGGAATTGATGCATTAATAATACATTAAAAACTTACAGAAAAGCCCGCCGTTGTCCAGCTTCCCGGCATCTGGCTGCCGAGGAGGTCAGAGTAATGTATGTTTCCGATATTATTGACGCTAATGAATGCTGTGGCCTTTTTGAAAGTATAGCCGAGCTTGGTATTTACAATCCAATACTGTGGGCTTACCGTTGATTTTATAGCCGCAGCTTCCCTACGCAGTCTTTCCTTAAAGATGCTTGTAATAGTAATGCCCAGCCCGCAATAGTTAAATACCATTGATTCCTGCAACAGCGTTTTAGCATGGGAGATAATATAAAACGATGGTACGGAATCTGAACTTGTTGAATGAAGAAAAGTGGCGGACGCAGTCATATAAAAACTGCTCACTGTTGATAACTGTTTGCTGTAAATTGCCTCCAACTCCAGTCCGTTCGTGCGAACTTTCTTAATATTTTTCGCGAGTGCATACCTGCCAGTTGGGCTGAGGTTGATCTTGCGCGGCATTAGGGAATAGGGGGTGGGAACAAAATCGATTACGTCATCCTGGGAACGGATAAAATAGGTAGTTCCAAATTTAAAGTTTTTAGCTACGAAGTCGGCACCTGCTTCATAGCTCCAGGATTTTTCCGTAGTAAGATCGGGGTTACCTATGCTTCCGCCAGTTACTAAAACTTTATTGTAATTATTGAAGCGTTCTGTAAAGTCAGCACTCCTTATAGCTCGTCCGGCATTTAACCTAAAATCAAATTTTGCCACACGCACCGCGAGGTTCGCCTGAGGCAGAAATTCCAGGCCGTAATTTTCGTCATACACTAATCGCACACCAGGATTAATACTCAAGTGCGAAATTTTGATGATTGCTGAGGAAAACCCTGCGACGGAGTTATTGTTGTGATCTCCACGATCGTTCGAACGAATGCTTTTCAATTCGGAGAGTAAACCATAGTTATAAAACAGGTCATTGGACAGCTTGCGACCATGAACAAATTGGAAACTAAATAAATTACCTTTATTTTCATTGGCAGTTGATTTAGGATTATAAAGAAAGTAGTCGGAAATATGTTTTGCAACAACATCGAATTCATTTGATCTGCCATTGTTTGACTGGACAATTTTTGCGTGGTTCCAAACCGTTTTTACCTTTTCTACGGCAGTATCACTAACGAAGGTTGTGTAGAAATTTTGGGCGGCGAAATCACGCTCATCATAACTGCTTTGGAGCATCAGCCGCCAGTTATTTTTAAGGGGTAATGCTACAGAGCTGCTAAAAGTGTTATTGTGAAAGTATCCACGGTTATTGCCTCTTAGCAGTTGCCCGGTTGCATTATTTGATAAAGCTCCCACGGTATATTTTAATTTTTCAGAGCCATGTTCAAAATTTGCCTGAGCAGACAAATATCCATATTCACCTGCTTCAATGGCCGCAGAACCATGGGTTAAGTTTATAAAATCTTTTGTAGCGAATGTCTTTGATATAACGTTAATAACTCCACCTACCGCCTCCGCTCCATAAGCCGCCGCTGCCGGCCCTTTCAGAATCTCAATATGGTCGATTTGTGAGGGGATGATAGGGATGTATGAATTGAAATGACCTGTCACAGGATCATTTAGTTTCATACCATCCAGCAATACAAGCACCTGCTGGAAAGTTCCGCCCCTGATTACGATGTCGGCCTGCGAGCCGGCCGGGCCTCTTTGTTGTATTTCCACAGAGCCAAAATATCTGAGCAGTTCATCGAGAGAATTAATTTTCAACTGAGCAATTGTTTTCGAGTCGATAACTGTAATACTCCGGCCCGTCTCCGATATTTTTAAACCAGAGCGTGCGCTCGTGATGCTTACTGGATCAAGGTCAATAGGAGTTTGGCTGAATACTGGCATCGCCATAATTGCTAACGCAAGGAATAAGAAGATTCTCATTTAAAGTTTAATTTGGAAGTGTTAGTTTTTGAAATAAAATATTTTTGGAAACGAATTCGAATCAATATTGCTCTGATTCATTTGGAAATTCAGAACTTTTTACATCTTTAATGTAGAGCTGAACTGCACCTGTAATTTGTTCGTAAAGATTTAGATATTGCCGTAAAAACCGGGGCTTAAATTCGATGTTGATACCTAAGAGGTCATGCATAACCAACACTTGGCCATCGCAGGCGCCGCCTGCCCCAATTCCGATTGTGGGTATTTGCAATGACTTTGAAACCTCTGCTGCGAGGGTAGCGGGAATCTTTTCTAATACTATACCAAATGATCCGGCCTCTTGCAATAACAGCGCGTCGCTTCGCAATTTATCGGCCTCAGCTTCTTCTTTCGCACGTACGTTGTATGTACCAAATTTGTAGATACTTTGCGGTGTCAGTCCAAGGTGACCCATCACCGGGATGCCTGTATCAACAATTCTTTTTACAGATTCAAGTACTTCAATACCGCCTTCCAGCTTGATCGCGTGACCGCCCGTTTCCTTCATTATCCGAATGGCAGAGTGGAGTGCCTCTTTAGAATTTCCCTGGTAAGATCCAAATGGCAAATCAACAACCACAAAACATCTTTCTATCCCGCGCACAACAGAGGCCGCATGATAGATCATCTGGTCGAGGGTGATGGGTAGGGTAGTTTCATGGCCGGCCATTACATTGCTCGCACTGTCACCAACTAGGATAATGTCAATGCCGGCTGCATCAAAAATTCGGGCAAATGAAAAATCATAGGCCGTGATCATGGAGATCTTTTCGCCGCCAGCCTTCATTTTTTGTAAAATATTTGTAGTAACGCGTTTTACATCCGTGTGTACAGACATGCTATTGTTTTATAAGTTAAAAAACTTTGCGAATGGAGATGGCTCTGCATTAGAATAAAACAAGTCCTGTATGGGATCGCACTGTAAATGTAGAGAGAATATTAATGCCAACCCATTTTCCGCTTTTTTAAATCGACCTGATGGGGGCTTTTCAAATTATTAAAATCATGCCGAGGCCACTTTAACTTCTTCCCATAAATGCTGTACAAGTCCATCGGCAAGTCCAATTTTGGGTACATATATTTCCTGCGCACCCGACCATCGCATAATATTTATATAGATAAGCAGGGCAGGGACGATTACATCTGCCCGATCCTCGCGAAGATTATATTTCGTTATTCTTTCAGGAAGCGGTACGGCCTCAAGCTCGCGATAAAAGTCGCGGAGTAGTTCAAAAGGCAGTGATTTTCCGTCTTTGCGTTTGCTGAGCGAGAAGACTTTGTTGATATTTCCACCGCTGCCTATTGCAACAACTTCTTTATGCCCCTTTGTTACGGCCTTAATAGTAGTCTTAAGCTCCTCCCATTCAAGGTCTGTAACCATATTTTTTAAAATCCTGATCGTGCCGATATTAAAGGATCTTTTAAATACAAGAATGCTGTTGCTAAAAAATGAAATTTCAGTACTTCCACCTCCAACGTCTATGTACATATAACTATGATCCTTGTCCATATTTTCCGCGACATGATTTTCATAGATTAAGTTTGCT
>JANXYS010000029.1 GCA_025355935.1 Chitinophagales bacterium
AGTTGAGTTTAAAAATCAGCAGTTCTGCCGTGCTAAGTTGGAAAACTTTGATTTCGACCTTAGGTTTTCCGTTGTAAGCGCAACAGTTTATTTTAACGGCGCCGGTTTCAACGGGGTACAGCAAGGAACGATTAATGGGGGTGATTTGGGCCCTATTAAGGCTTTGATGGCGAAATGCCAGCCTGGATCTTCTGTAACTTTTGATAACGTTAGAGTGTCAGGACCAGATGGATCCAGAACAATTGAAGGAAGAACAGTACAATTATATTAAAATTTCGAGTTATGAAAAATCAGTTTTTCAAATATCTGTTGTTGTCTTTTTTGTTTGCCGGCCTGGCCGGTACAAGTATGGCACAAAAGAAAAAGGTAACGCCGCGTAAATCGACCAAGCGTACAACCAAAACGAAAACGAAGGCTAAAATTCAACCTACCGCCGCAGTGATCGATACTGCTCAGTTGAGTGCATCTGCTGCTCCCGCGACGGATAGTCTTCCAATCAAAAAGGTGCTGAAGTCCTTACGTCCCGACGAGGCTGTTGAAACAACGGTTCTACGTGATCGCACGCCCTTGCCTTATGAACATTTAAGAGCAGATGATGCGGTATACCGTCATAAAGTTTGGCGTGAAATCGACACAAGGGAAAAGATTAATCTGCCTTTCCGTTATTCTGCTGATGAGAACAACGGTAACCAGCGGTTTATTTCCATCCTGTTGCAGGCAATCCAGGACAGCGCGGTAACTGTATTCAACGCTGCCACTGATGATCGTTTTACAACTCCGATGACTAAAAGTGAAGTGGCGAAACTGATAGCCGGTGAAGAAATTGACGTTCCGCAGTTTGACTCCCTGGGTAATAGCCTGGGATCTAAAAAAATGCGTAATGAAATTAACCTGGATTCTATTTATAAGTTTCATATCAAAGAAGAAGTGATTTTTGATAAAGAGAGCTCTAGGTTATTCTGGAGAATTCTTGGAATAGCCCCGGTGAAAAAAGTCATCACCTCCATGGGGGTTGAGTTGGGTGAGACAGAAATATTCTGGGTTTATTATCCAGATATGCGCGCCACTTTTGCAAAATACGAAGTGTATAACGGCAAAAACTTTGGTGCCCGTATTAGCTGGGAAGAGCTTTTTGAAAGTCGTATGTTCTACGGTCGCATCATCAAAAGCACTATCGACAATCCCTACGATCAATATATTAAATATACAAAGGGTCTTACTGATAATACAATTCTCCAATTGCTGGAAGGGGAAAATATCAAAGAAAAGATATTCAACTACGAACAGGATCTCTGGAGTTACTAATTACAGACTTAAATTCTTTAAAAAAGCCATCTTTCGGGATGGCTTTTTTGTGTTTGGGTCTCACACAGTGGTCTCATCCGCGGGTGAGACCTTGAGGTGTCAACCTTTAAAGGTTGACACCTACATTATGTTAATCAAGCAACCCAATCTACTTCCCAAGCATATATTCTGTGAACTTTCCAAAGAAAATGGCCGAAAGTTCACAGGAGGTTCACAAGAAAAATATTATTTTTCCACAATTAACCACTAATTAGCAATTAATAAGGTTGTGAACTTTTTTGTGAACTCTAAAAATTCACAAAAAAACTTTCAGTGAACTTTTTTTTGAAAAATTTAAACCTTGCGTATGAATCATAATGTAAAAGCCTACAGGGAGAGGCATAACTATAACCAGACCCAAATGGGTGAACTATTGGAAATATCCAAAAGTTACATTTCGATGATAGAAAATGGCGAGCGTTATTTATCGTCTGAAGCCCAGCAAAAATTTAATGCGCTGGTCCAGGCGGAAACAGCCAATAAAATTGAAGATTTTTCTACGGTAGATCAATCAGTAAATAAATTATTGAACGATCACGCAAGCGACCTCAGGGAATCTGCTAAAAGGCGGATTGGAGATTTGACCGTGCTTTTGTATAATTCTACGAAACGTATCAAAAAATGGAAAAGCCAGACAGACTTTGCAATCGCGGGCCTTCGTTATATTATAGGAATGCATGCCCAATATACTGATAAAGAAATGCCGGCTGAAATCACCCACGACCTCATAGATCGACGCTACAAGGCGGAGGCGATTATCAGAAACGTGTTAAGACAAAACCCGGAACTGAAGGCCGCAAAAATTTTTGCCATTAATGCCGAGTTGGATTATTTACAGAATGGCAAAGTAAATTTAAATAAACAACTCGGATTTGATATGAATGAATGGATGATTGAACTTCCGAAAATGCTGGGTCCCTCGAAGGCTACTGAGTAATTAGAAATAAGTATTTGCGATTTCCAACAGCTTTACATTCTTGACTGACTTATCTTCGACTTGCTATTGACTAAAATCTTATAACTTCCATTGCATGCTAAAATTTCTTTCCCTTTTACTTCTTGTATTTAGTTTACAAGCTTCCTCCGCACAACAACCGATACGCGTAGTTGTTGCTGGTCTCACCCATAACCATATCCATGGTATATTAAGTCAGTACAACAAAGGCCTGGTTGATATTGTAGGCATTGCCGAACCCGACAGGCAATTACAGGAAAAGTACAGTAAGCTTTACAAGCTGCCCGATTCATTATTCTATACGGACCTCGGAAAATTAGTAAGGCTGAAAAAGCCTGACGCGGTGCTTGCATATAATGCCGTTGGCCTACACCTGGATGTTGTTGAAATTTGTGCACCTCTCCATATTTCAGTGATGGTAGAGAAACCGCTGGCTGCAACCCTGATACAGGCTAAACGTATGGAAGCTCTAGCTCAAAAATTCAACATTAAACTTTTAACCAATTACGAAACCACCTGGTACGCCTCCTATCTTGATGTATACAACACCGTTAAGAACGATAGCATAGGTAAAATAAAAAAGATGGTGGTCCACGACGGCCATCAGGGTCCGAAGGAAATAGGCTGCACACCCGAATTTCTTAATTGGCTTACGGATCCGGTGCTTAATGGTGCGGGCGCGCTAAACGATTTTGGGTGTTACGGCGCCGACCTCATGACCTGGTTCATGAACGGCCAAAAGCCGATTGCGGTAACGGCAATTACGCGTCATTACAAACCGGCGGTATATCCAAAAGTAGATGATGATGCAACAATCATTGTTGAGTACCCCGGTGCAACCGGGCTGATCGAAGCCTCCTGGAACTGGCCATTTTCCATTAAAGATCTCGAGGTGTTTGGTGAAACTGGTTACCTGCATGCGCTCGATGGTGAAAATATTAATGTTCGCATGCGCGAGAATAATAAATCTACCCGGAAATCTACCCCGCTAACTCAACCTGTAAATGATCCAATGGTTTACT
>JANXYS010000053.1 GCA_025355935.1 Chitinophagales bacterium
CTTCAACTAAAGGTAATAAGGGTGGTCAAAGTCGCGCCGGATATAAGAGCAAAAAAGCTCATGAGGGTGGACAGATGCCGATTCAACGTCGGATTCCCAAGCGTGGATTCACAAATATAAACCGAATTGAGTACAAGGTAATCAACCTTGGCCAAGTCGATGTTTTGGCCGAAAAGTATGGTTTGACTGAATTTAGTCTTGAGACGTTGTATATCAATAGTCTGATTGGCCAAAACGATCTTATAAAAGTTCTTGGTCATGGCGAAATCACCGGGAAGTTCAGTTTCAAGGTGAATGCTATCAGCGAAAAAGCAAAAACTGCCATTGAAGCTGCCGGGGGGTCCGTAGAAATAGTGAAATAATTTCACGATATTTGTAGGACGCATAAAAATTATGCGTCTTTTTACTTTTAGTGCAACATTTAAACTGACTTAATTCGTGAAGAAGCTTGTTACAACATTAAAAAATATCTGGGGCATTGAGGAACTGCGGAATAAAATAATATTCACTTTAATTCTTTTGTTTATATATCGGTTAGGTTCTTACATTGTTTTACCGGGAATCGATCCAAACAAATTAGCCAATCTTCATAACAGTGCTTCCACGGGGATGCTTGGTTTACTGGACGCATTTGTTGGCGGTGCTTTCTCAAAGGCATCTATTTTTGCGCTTGGAATCATGCCTTATATCTCGGCATCAATCTTCATGCAGCTCGTTACGATTCTCGTTCCTCAGATGGCTAAGGTTCAGAAAGAGGGAGAAAGTGGTAGAAAGAAAATTAACCAGTGGACTCGTTATCTAACGGTAGTAGTAACTGCTTTTCAGGCGGCAGCTTATATCGGTTATCTTAAAAGTCCAGCTAATGCTGACGCGCTGGTTGCCGGATACGGAAACTTCTTTGTTCCCTCAACTGTAATTATACTTACCGTAGGAACATTGTTTGTAATGTGGTTAGGTGAAAAGATTACTGATAAAGGTTTGGGAAATGGTACGTCTCTAATTATTATGATTGGAATTCTTGCACGTTTTCCACAAGCCATTGGGCAGGAGTGGGCAGCTCGTACCACAGGCGGTGCCGGTGGTTTATTGTTTATGTTAGTCGAAATTCTCTTGCTCATTGGGATAATAATGGGTCTTATCATGCTAGTCCAAGGCACACGTAAAGTCCCGGTTAATTATGCTAAGCAAATCGTTGGGAATCGCCAGTTCGGCGGCGCCCGTAATTTTTTGCCATTAAAAGTTAATGCCGCAGGTGTAATGCCAATCATTTTTGCGCAAGCGATACTTTTCCTTCCGACAATATTTACAGGATTCAAAGGAGACGGTTGGGCACGGTATTTCACAGATCATACAAACGTAGTATATATGCTTGTATACTCTGTGTGTGTTATTGCTTTTACTTTTCTTTATACCGCCTTAATTTTTAATCCTAAGCAAATGGCGGATGAGTTGAAAAGGAATAATGGTTTTATACCAGGCGTAAAGCCTGGTCAGCCTACAGCTGATTACATTGGTACAATCATGGATCGTATAACTCTGCCGGGTGCCATATTGCTTGCAGCCGTAGGTATACTTCCTGGTTTGATACAATTGATTTTGGGTATGCAGCAAAGTTTTGCTACTTTCTTTGGAGGTACTTCTTTACTGATTATGGTCGGTGTAATTCTTGATACACTACAACAAATCGAAACTCAATTGTTAATGCGGCAGTATGATGGTTTAATGAGCAGTGGAAGAATGCAAGGCAGACAGGCAGTAGCTTCCGGAATCTGATTGCCAGCTAAATAAGATTTACTAACGACCCTAACGCCTTAATCGTTGGGGTTTGTTTTAATTAACAGGTATATAATGATACAATACAAAACACGGGAGGAAATAGAGATTATGAGGCATTCGTGTCTTATGGTTGGAAAAGCACACGCAGAGGCAGCAAAGATTCTAAAACCGGGTATCACTACCATGGCGGTAAATAATATTGTTGAAACGTATATCCTTGATAATGGCGGTAAATTATCTTTCAAAAATTATAATGGATTTCCCTATGCTACCTGTATTTCAATGAATGCGGCGGTAGTCCATGGTTTTCCCGGCGAGCAGATTTTAATTGAAGGTGATGTTATATCTCTTGACATAGGGGTGTTTAAAAATGGCTTTCATGGCGATAGTGCATATACTTATGCAATAGGAGAAGTAGGCGAAGAAATAATGCAGTTATTGAGAGTGACGAAAGCATCATTATATGCAGGCATCCAGAAAGCACGGCAGGGAAACAGGATTGGCGATATTGCCAACGCCATCCAGGAATACACAGAAAAGAAACACGGTTATGGCGTAGTTCGGGAACTCGTTGGACACGGAGTAGGGAGGAACATGCATGAAGACCCACAGGTTCCAAACTATGGGAAGAAAGGAACGGGTGCTAAACTTAAAGCAGGAATGGTATTGGCAATAGAGCCAATGATCAACCTTGGAGTAAAAGAGGTAGTGCATCTTGAAGATGGATGGACAGTTCTTACAAAGGACGGAAAGGTATCGGCTCATTTTGAACACGACGTATGCATTACTAAATCAGTCCCGGATATTCTATCTTCATTCGTGGAAATAGAAGCGGCTGAACAAGCTAATCCGAACCTAACCTGGAGCTACGGGGCGATTAGCCCGCAGGAAGCACAGGTACCTAAAATATCGGCCACTTAGAAATTACGCCCTTCTAAAATTTACCTCATAATTGTGTTTAATGGCTCGCGAAAAACTTGTAGTAATTGGTGCAGGTGCTGCTGGGTTTTTTTGCGCTGTAAATGCAGCCCGTCTCCATGATATCGATGTTGTCATTATCGAAAAATCATCGAAAGTCTTAAGCAAGGTGAAAGTAAGTGGGGGAGGACGTTGTAACGTAACTCACGCTTGTTTCAGTATCGCAGAAATGATTCGAAACTACCCCCGGGGCGAAGCGTTTTTAAAAAAAGCATTTCATCATTTTTTTACAACTGAAACTATATCATGGTTTGAGGAACGATTAGTACAGTTAAAAACTGAAAGTGATGGAAGAATGTTTCCCACCACTAATAATTCTCAAACGATCATTGATTGTTTATTGAAGGAAGCAAGCAAATACAAAGTAGAAGTATTTACCAATACTACCGTTCAAAAAATTCATAAGATCGATGGCAAATTTCAAGTTGAGCTTAACGGAGCAAAGAAAATCGTGGCGAAGTACCTTTGTGTTGCGAGTGGGGGATATCCTAAATCTTCCCAATTTGAATGGTTGAAAGAGACTGGACATACGATCGAAGAACCTGTACCTTCTTTATTTACATTTAATATTCCCGGCGATAAAATAATTGACTTGATGGGGGTTTCCGTTGGAAAAGCGAATATAAAGATAAGAGGGACGAAACTTCAACAGTTTGGGCCACTACTCATTACTCACTGGGGTTTAAGTGGCCCAGCAGTATTAAAATCCTCTGCGTATGGAGCGCGGATACTAGCGGAAAAGAATTACGACTATGGTGTCCAGGTGAACTGGTTGCCCGATTATAATGAGCAAAGCCTGAAAGAAAAATTTCAGTCACTCCGCTTTGATATTGCGGCGAAGAAAATCTTTAATAAAAATCCCTTTGAGCTGCCGGGGCGTTTATGGGAATATTTTTTAAACACCTGCTCTATCCAGCCGGATCTCCGATGGGCCGATTTACCAGTTAAAGAGCAAAACAAACTCATAAAGGTATTGAGTGCGCAGGAATTTGCCGTAAAAGGGAAGACAACATTTAAAGAAGAATTCGTAACAGCAGGGGGCATCAACCTCGAAGAAATAAATGCTTCTACGATGGAAAGCAAAATTATTCCCCATTTATATTTCGCCGGTGAGGTAATGAATATAGACGGGGTAACCGGAGGATTTAATTTTCAGAATGCATGGACAACGGGATGGATCGCTGCCTGTTTAAAAAGTGCCGGAAAGATGGAATAAATCTAGTCTATCGCAGCGCCTGGGTACAGTACATTTTAACGAGCAACTATTCAACATTCTTTTGAATTGATTTATCTTTCCGCACCGGATGAAAAAAATTGACAAATACATACTTCTAAAATATCTCTCTACATTTTTCTTCTGTCTCCTCTTGTTTACAGCAATTGTAGTTGTGGTCGACATTAGCGAGAAAACGGACGATTTTGTAAAGTCTAACCTGAGTACATGGCAAATAATTACTGACTATTATGCTGGATTTGTTCCAAGGATAGATGCGATGCTTTTTCCATTATTTATTTTTATCTCTGTCATTTTTTTTACTTCCAAGATGGCTGGACGATCGGAGATAATTGCAATTCTCAGCAGTGGGGTGTCATTTAAACGCTTTATGGTTCCTTACCTGGTTGGCGGTGTCTTTCTATCCCTCTTATTGTGGACCGGCTATCAATATGTCGTTCCCGAGGCAAACCGCAAATGGGGGGATTTTGAAAAAAAATATGTAGATGTTAACGCTGGGCCGGCAAATACAAATACGAGTTATCAAAATAACATTTACTTTAAAAATGATGTAAATTCTTATGTAAGTATAAAAGGGTATGATACTGTAAGTAAGACCGGGAACGGTTTCGTCCTGCAAAAATTCGATAATAACAAACTCACGTACAATTTAAGAGCTAACAACTTTAATTGGGATACCGCCGCCAGAAAATGGAGACTCACGGGTGTGGTTGAGCGTACTTTACATGAAGTAAGTGAGACCGTACAAACGTCGAATGACATGTTGATGAACTATAGTTTTAAGCCTATTGATCTTCGTAAAGATGACTATTTGAAAGACCAGATGACCACACCAGAGCTGAACCGATTTATAAAAATGGAAAAAATGCGGGGCTCCGAATCAATTAGTTCCTTACAGGTTGAAAGATTTAACCGGGATGCTATTCCCGTCTCCGTTCTTATACTGACAATAATTGGTGTCGCCCTTGCCTCAAGGCGAGTCCGCGGTGGAAGTGGCGCTCATCTCGCCGTGGGTGTGCTTATCAGTGTAGCCTACATACTGTTTAGTCGGTTTAGCGTTGTCTTTGCAACAAAGGGTACATTCAGTCCGTGGCTTGCATCATGGACGCCTAATTTCATATTCGGCCTACTCGCTTTCTACCTCTACAAGAGAGCACCGAAATAGCGTTAACCAGGCGCTATCCAATACTTAAACTATTTCCTTAAACTTTTGTTTTGCATGTCGAGTCATCGTAATTTTAGCATCATTGCAATTGCTTTCTAATACGTTACTAAGATTTAGGCACTCTACAGTTATTGTTTTTAAAATTAAATACTCAATTATACATCATGGGAATCATTAAAGACAGGTTTAAGGAGAAAGCTGACATAGTTTCTGCGGAGATAAAACAAATTATTAAAGACCATGGGGATAAGAAGATTGGGGAGGTTACCCTTTCGCAGGTTTATCAGGGTATGCGTGGGATTACAGGATTAGTAACAGAAACTTCCTTGTTGGATTCACAAGATGGAATTCGTTTCCGGGGCTATTCAATCCCCGAATTGCAGGAAAAGTTACCGAAGGCCCCCGGAGGTAGTGAACCACTTCCTGAAGGTCTGTTTTACCTTATGCTGGTAGGAGAACTACCCACTGAAGAAGATGTCAAAGAACTAAGCAGCGTTCTTCAACGCCGAAGCCATGTTCCTAACCATGTTTTTGCAAGTATTGAGGCCTTGCCTGTGAGCACACACCCTATGACGCAGTTTGTAGTGGCAATTATGGCTTTACAAACGGAAAGCCAATTCGCAAAGGGTTACGCAAAAGGGATGAACAAAAAAGATTACTGGGAGGCTACATTTGATGATACCCTGGACCTGATCGCCAGATTACCACGCGTAGCAGCCTACATCTATCGGAGAAAATATAAGTGGGGCGAGCATATCCAGCCTAACGGTTTGCTCGACTGGGCTGGAAATTTCGCACACATGATGGGCTTTGAAGATGATGGTTTCAAGGAACTGATGCGTTTATATATGACTATTCATGCTGATCATGAAGGGGGAAACGTGAGCGCACATACTACCCACCTTGTTGGATCTGCCCTCAGCGATCCATATTTAAGTTTTGCCGCTGGTATGAATGGTCTTGCGGGACCATTGCATGGACTTGCAAACCAGGAGGTAATAAAATGGATCTTTGAATTACGTGAATCCATCGGAAGTGATAATCCTTCAAAAGAACAGATTGAAGAATATGTAAAGAAGACCCTTAGCGAAGGTAAGGTTGTGCCCGGATACGGACATGCCGTTCTTCGTAAAACTGATCCGCGATTTACAGCGCAAATGGAATTTGGAAAAAAACACATGCCAGACGATCCTCTTGTGCAAACTGTTTGGAATGTATATGAAGCAGTGCCTCCTGTGCTAAGTTCAATTGCCAAAATTAAAAATCCCTGGCCAAATGTTGATGCCCACAGTGGTGCATTGTTGGTTCATTATGGTATGAAAGAATATGAATTTTACACGGTACTTTTTGGGGTTTCTCGGGCATTGGGTGTGCTTGCCAGTCTTTGCTGGGACCGGGCGTTAGGGTTACCGTTAGAGCGGCCCAAATCAATAACAACTCAGCTCGTCAAATCTTGGCTTGAGGGTAAAGATGAAATTTGGGGTGATTAATTAATTTAGTTAGAGGGCTTCGACGAAGCCCTTTATTAATAGCACTAATTTTTGCGAAACAGTTGATCAATTTTGGGGGCCACCACATGATTTCCTGTAAATGTTAATCCTGCGAG
>JANXYS010000061.1 GCA_025355935.1 Chitinophagales bacterium
TTTTTGTAACAAAGGCAGGCTATCATTCCTGTCATTATTGACAACGATGCTGTCGATTGTTAATTTAATGCCTTCGTTATCTGAAAACATTTCTTTTATCCGCCCTTCACGATATGTCTTGGTACGGATATTCTTTGCGTATTCAAAACTGTTGACCGACGCGTTACCTGACACCTCTCCGTTCTCATCTACTCCTATAAATAACGAAATGTTATGTTTCAATTTTTTCGATGGATCACTAATAGTAATAATTCCGCCCTTTTTTTTATTTACGATAAGCGCGTACGTAAGTTGCACATCGTAAGGATACATGTTGTATGGGTTATATTTATCAGCGGCGTTTAAAATAAAATATTTATCGCCGATCTCTGCGAATACGTATGTAGCATCAAACTGTTCAAGAAATGGAAAAAATTGGTTGATGAGCCCATTATCACGCGTGCTTACGAGGAGCGGATAGGCGTCAATATTATTATCTTTTAACAGGTTGACCAGTAAAAGATTTATATCTCCAGTATTTCCGCTTTTCTTATCCCATGCGTCTTTAATGCCATCGAATGATGAGCGGGCATAATTACCATTCCAACTCATATTAGACTGCACAAATTTGTAAATCAGGTTTATCTTCTTTTCCGGATTTGTAACACCAGCAAGTATAGCCTTCAATGCACTGCTACTGCCAGGTACATTTTTATAAAGTTGTTTGCCAAAAGTTTCAGATTCAAGTAGCTCATCAGTTAGTTTATCCCATGTTGTACGGTACGAAATTGGAAGATCATTTGGCGGATTTATAGCGGCCAGCTGGAAATCTACCCTTTGCAAATAATCTTTAAACCCCGACATGTAGGGCTCATTCTTCAGGGCGGGGATATTGTGCATGATAAACCAATCGCCTTCGTTATAAATTTTGGATTTGATATAATCCATTGGCTGACGATGGATAGTTTTATAAGTAAAGTCGAAATACTTTGGGATAAGCAGGTTATAGGCGCTATAACGTACAGGAATATCCGACTGAAAATACCAGTCATCAATGGCTTCTATATTGTTTTTCTTAAAGCTTTTGTATTTATATTCCACTACACTTCCAGCTTTTACGTTCGGAAAAGCAAATGAAATCTCGGAATAACGGCTATCAATCTTTTTGTCATAGATTAATTCCTTTTCTAATTTTGTGGTAACCACATTACCTGTTGCATCAAGGTTGTAGACAATTCCGGAGATATTACTAATATCTTCAAATCGGTCTTTACTGTAGTAGCGGATCTTTATATTAGCTTCCTCAATCCCTTTCTCATTTAGAATTTTGATACGTTTTCGGAAGTTAGCCTGTATATCTACAGACCTTTCTGTAAGGTTATAGTAAACTTCGCCAACATCAAACAAACAGAGGGCGCCCGCATCACGATCAAAATCACATGTTGTCATTTTCATGTCGGCCATAGAAATTTTGCCGTAAGAATCAATTTTGTCCTGGGCCTGTGCAGAAGACATGACGAGCAGGGACAAGCATAATAAAATACTTCTCATAAGGGTATAGTTGTTTGGATTTTAAAGATAACGGAATTTTAATGAGAACGAAGCTTAGCCAAATTAATTCAACAACCGCCCCTGTATTATTTAATTCAAACGTTTTCTGTCTGATAACGAATAGTTGATCAACGCTGATAGGGCGATACCATTCATAAATTTTATGCCCCTGCAATCCAATACAAATAATACATTTGCTTATGCGTATTGGAACTTTAACTATCGCATTAACCTGTTTGTATGCAGGAAATGCAACTGCTCAGAAAAAATGGAACTTAAGATCGATCGTTGATTATGTTATGGTGAATAACATCACCGTTAAGCTCTCCGATATACAGGCTCGGAATGCAGAACTTACTTATAAGCAAAGTAAACTTGCGCAATATCCTACCGCTAGTTTTAGTGGTAATACGGGCGTTAACAGTGGAAGTAATCAGGATCCTACTAATTTTAGCAGGATCACCCAGACCTATCTTTCTTCAGGTTTCCAACTTCAAACCAGTGCGGAAATCTTTAATTTTTACAGTAAAAAGAACACAATTGCTGCTAATAACTGGGAAAGTGAGGCTTCCAGGGCAAACACGGACAAAATAAAAAACGATATTGCCCTCACTGCAGCAAATGCTTATCTGCAAATATTATTATCAATTGAACAACAAAAAATTACTGAGGTTAAGATTCAGCAAACGCAGGCGCAACTTATAAATACTTTAAAACTAGTTAAGGCAGGCTCTTTACCCGAATTAAACGCTACACAACTGGAGGCACAGTTATCGCTTGATAGTGTAAATTATATAAGTGCCAAAGGAGCAGTAGTTCAAAATGTTCTTACGCTGAAATCTTACATGAATATAGATGCCGCGGCTGATTTTGAAGTAGACACGCCCCCGGTAGAATCTATCCCTGTTGAACCTATTGCAGAACTCTTGCCCGAAACAGTATTTGCATTGGCGCTTAAAAACCAACCCCTCCAGCATTACGATGATCTTAAACTAAGAGCAGCAGCAAAATTCAGAGACGCAGCAAAAGGATATTTATATCCTACCTTCTCGTTGTATGGCAACCTAGGTAGTAATTATATAGCAGCAAACTCGCCCAATTATGTACCAGTTGTAAATGGATTTCAGCCAAGCGGGTCGGTAGTTACAGTTGCGGGGGTGCCTTACCAGGTGTACGCACCTAACGTATCATTGCAAAAAAGTGGAACCCGCCGGTCCGATGCTTTTGGCAATCAACTTTCAAATAATTTCCGGCAGTCTGCAGGGATAAGCGTAAGTGTTCCCATATTTAATGGCGGATCTTTAAAAACTAATTATGAAAAAAGTAAATTAAATATCAACAGCCTGGAATTGCAAAAAATGCAGGATGATCAAAAATTAAAACAGGATATTTTCTCTGCCTACACCGCTGCATTGATTGCGCTTGAGAAATTCAATGCTAGTGCCAAGACCGTTGCGTTAAATGAAAAGACCTACAATTTCGCGCAAAAAAGATTTGACGTTGGTATCCTTGGAACTTTTGATCTTATTACGAGTCAGAACAATTTATTCCGGTCAAGACTGGAATATTCTCTTAACCGGTTCGATTATATCTTTAAGATAAAAGTGTTGGAATTTTACAAAGGCCTTGATTTAAAATTATAATTCCGGGAGCAAATAACTTTTTTCTTTCAGCTAATTAGATGACCAAGATTGGGTGGCGTTCGGGATGGCTAGCAGCAACCAGGCCTCCCCGCTAATAATTCACAGGGTTTAAATAATTAATAACAACAAACAACAACATGAAGAAATCAACAAAATGGATACTTTTTGGAACCCTTGCACTTGTAATTTTATTGGTTGTTCTAAGCAAAATGGGGGTTTTCGGGAAGGATGAAGGGACAAAGGTTAGCGCGGAGAAGGTGCAAACAAGGACGATTATAGAAGTTGTAAATGCAAGTGGAAAGATTTACCCCGAAATTGAAGTAAAAATTAGTCCGGATATTAGTGGTGAGATTACAGAACTTACCGTTCAGGAAGGAGATACGGTAAAAAAGGGACAGTTACTGGCACGGATATACGCTGATGTATACAATATTCAAAAAAACCAGGCGGCTAGCGGGGTCGTGCAAAGCCAGGCCCAGGTGGCCAATTCAAGTGCTGCCCTTGGAGCGTTAAGAGCCCAACTCGAGCAGGCCAAACGGAATTACGACATGCAAAAAAGCCTTTTTGATGAAAAGGTAATAAGCCAGAGTGAATTCAACGTTGCCGACGCAAATTACAAAAGCGCGGTAGCAAACCTTAGTGCCGCAAGTGCGGGAATTCGGGGCACACAGGCATCAGTACAAAGCGCGCAGGCTAACCTGGCAAAAGCCAATACAGACCTCGGCAGAACCGCTATTGTTGCTCCAATGGATGGCGTAGTTAGTTTACTGAGCGTAAAAAAGGGGGAAAAAGTTGCTGGAAATAGTTTCAATGTTGGTACAGAAATGTTGAGGATTGCCGACATGGACAAAATCGAGATTCGGGTGGATGTTGGGGAAAACGATATTCCTAAAGTTAAGCTGGGCGATAGCGCAGTAATTGACATCGATGCTTACTCAGGCAGAAAATTCAAGGGTATTGTTACCCAAATTGCAAGTAGTAATAACGGTGCGGCCGCTCAAAGCGCCCTTGCATCCAGCACCAGCACGGATGTAACGCAGTATAAAGTTTTTGTTCGTCTTTTGCCTGAAAGTTACACCGACCTCCTGGGAAAAGGAACATTCCCTTTTCGCCCAGGTATGAGTGCAAACGTTGATATCCAAACACGTACCCGATCTAACGTCTTAAGTGTGCCGATAAATGCCGTAACAACCCGTGATAAATCTGACAGTACGAAAACCGTTAAAAAGACCGGGGCGGCTGAAGAAGAGAAAACAACCTCTGCGGATGATCTTGATGTAGTCGTATTTGTAAAATCTGTTGACAATAAAGTCAGGAAAATGAAAGTCAAAACGGGAATTCAGGATATTAATTTTATTGAAATTACAGAAGGGCTTAAAAGCGGCGATGAAGTAATAACCGGACCTTACGATGTGGTGAGCAAAACGCTGAAGCCTGAAACAAAAGTAAAGGTGGTTGACAAAAAAGAATTATTTGAAAAGAAAGACTAGAAGCAGTTTCCTGATCAATTTTTTTTAAAGGCACAGGTGACTGTGCCTTTAAAGTTATTATAACAAAATCTGAAGGGATGAGATGGTTTCTCACAATTATTTTCACAATCCTGTTATTAAATTCTGTTACAGCGCAGGTAAAAATACGGATCATTGTAACAAATGAAAAAAATGAACCAAGAAACCATAATACTTATATAGCTGATACGTTGGGTAAAAGAGTTAACGAAACGTCATCAAATGAAGCAGGCTATTTTTTGCTTAACGTAAATACAAATTACATAGTAAACATCTCAGCAACAGACATTGACTCATTTAACAAGGTTATCAATTCCGGATTTAATGATACAACGCTTATATTTAAGATCAGATCCAAAGTCACAAATCTGGAAACAGTATTGGTAACTGCTAAGAAGCCCCTTATAAAACAAGACGATGACAAGACGATTGTCGATGCTGAGGCTCTCGCAACTAGTAGTACAAACGCATATGAAGTACTGGAAAAAACGCCGGGAGTTATTGTTGATCAGGATGGGAATATTTATTTGAATAGCGCTACCCCGGCGCAGGTACAAGTCAATGGCAAGGAAGTTAAACTTAATACTGCTGATATAGCATCCTTGTTAAAAAGCCTGCCATCAAATAGCGTTGTCAGAATAGAGATATTACGTACGCCTTCTGCAAAATACGACGCCGCGAGCAGTGGCGGCATTATTAATATTGTTTTGAAGAAAGGTGTCAAACTCGGTACGAGCGGCAGTCTAAATGCAAATTTCTTCCAGGGAAAATATAGTACGAAGTCTGTCGGCATAACTTTAAACCGGAATGCGGGCAAAATTACCAGCTTTTTAAATTATCAGTTTACAAACAGAAATAATTACGAACGTCTCAACAGTGATCGAATTATTAATGGCACAAATATAGCACAGCGGTCCTTTACGAGATACCCGTCAGAGAATCATTATCTCTCAACCGGGGTTGAATATGCCTTAAGCAAAGGACTATTCCTTGGATTCGAAAGCAGGTTTTCTTCTAATAAAAACAATACGTACGCCGATAACAAGGTGCGTTTTACTGAAGGCTTATTTTCAAATGTTACCGCTGTAAACTCATCGGTCATAACTAATACGGGCAGTACGTCCTATTTTACAAATAATATCTACAGCAGACTTAAGATTGACTCTATGGGAAGTGATTGGAGGGTCTCTTTAGACTATACTTCCTATCGTAATTATAATGATCAAATTTATCATAATCAGTTTATTTTTCCCTCATCGGACGAGCATTCCGGAAATGGAAGCTTAAAAAGCAACAAAGGTATTTTTGTCTTTCAAACGGATGTTGTTTTAAAGTCAAAGTCCAAAATTTCAGTAGAGGCCGGCGCAAAACTAATTTCCAGTAGCAGTAAAAACGGATCCTTATACTTTGTTGATAGTGGAGGACGTCCACGTCGAGACAGTTTTCAAAGCAATAAGTTTCAATATTCAGAACAAATCTCATCATCATATATACAGGCCGCCAAAACTTTTGCAGGATTTAACTTTAAGCCAGGTATTAGATTTGAGATTACGAACATCAAGGGTAATCAACTTGTACCAATTGATACTTTACTGCAAATAAAGCGGACTGATATTTTTCCATTTGTTTTTATTCGTCATGACCTCTTTAATATTTTTGGATTTAAATTATCAGGTACCGCGATTTACCGGAGGAGTATTACGAGGCCCTATTATGAAGCTTTAAATCCCTACCCTAAATACATAGACCAATTTTTATACGAAGTTGGTAACCCCAAATTGCGCCCGCAGTTTACCACTAATTTTGAATTAAACGTAATGGCCGACCAATTTCCAGTTTTTGCAATGGGGATCAATAACATAAGTGAAATCTTCACGAATGTTACATACCAGGATACTACTACTAAAATTGCATACCGAACATATGACAACCTCGGTAATAATAAAGAATTTTACTTGCGGATTGTCGCTGGTGTGCCGCCCGGAAAAAAGTATTTTTTCTATACTGGTTTGCAATATAACCATGTTGATTATAAAGGAATTTACCAGGGTTATCCTTTAGGATATAAAAGGGGAACATTTACTTTTTTCATGTATCATAATTACAAGCCATCCTCCACCTTTAATGTTAGCGTTAATGGATTTATGCGCATACGCGGATTGCAGAATTTTTATGAATTAAAGCCCTTCGGACAAATAAATATTACCGCGACCCAACTAATAGTAAAAAAGAAATTAAGTATTACCCTTTCAATAAATGATATCTTAAAGACCAACACATATAATTTTACGCTGCAACAGGCTACGATAAAGGCAAATGGAAACCGAGTAAACGATAGCAGGCGGGCGGGTCTTACGCTAAGGTATAATTTCGGGATAAAACCGAAAGAAGAAAAACAGCCGTTATTTGAGACCCCTAAAGAATAATTTGTAACCAGCGGCTGAAGTGGTAACGCTAATCGCGAAATAGCAATTCTGCTGCCTCCACACTCTTTGGCTTTCCGACATCTACAATACGATCGCCGGTATGATCATAACCAGCTATTAAGTGATCGGCCGCGAGGCTGAGATATGTATCAACTATTGAAAACTTTCCTCGCTGCGGGATAAGTTCAAAGATACCGGGTTCGAATACGGCAACGCAACTGTAAGCCTTTGCAACGGTTTCAGTTTTTGGGATGCTTACTCTTCGCTCGCCTGTAGTAGTATTTTCCCAACCACAAAGTCTGTCGTGAGGATCAAATAAAAAGTTTCGTGAGGATATTCTCTGTGTTACTCCAAAAGACACAAGTGCTTTTTTTTGGCGGTGATAATCAAGCAGGTCATAAAGATTTAAGTCGGTAAGAATATCTGCATTAAGCGTAATGAATGCGTTTCCATTATTCAACAGCTCCTGCGCTTTAAGTAAACCACCGCCGGTTTCTAAAACTTCATGGCGTTCATCACTAATTAATACATTGCTTCCCCACCCATCATTGTCCTCGATAGCCGTGATTACCTGGTCGGGGAAATGATGAACATTTACTACTACGTCGGTAATCTGATACTGTTGAAGGTATTCAATATTTCTTTGCAGGAGAGACTTTTTATTCACCAAGGCCAGAGCCTTGGGATGCGTGTCCGTCCAGGGCTTGAATCTTGTGCCCAATCCTGCAGAAAAGATCATTGCTTTTATATTTCCAGTTTCGACGCGGGGGCTCTCCAACTCCTCCGGATCGAATTGCTCCTCCTGATCATCCGGATTGCCGGATTTAGATTCATGTCCTCTACTACTAATATTATCCTCATTCATCTTTTGAAATATTAAGAGTTTCTTTCTGTCGTTTTAAGACATTACCAGGAGCTATTAAATTATTGAACCCAATCTTGTTCGTTATGATGATTCAGTTCAATCTTCACCCCAAACTTGTTTTTAAGATGCCGGGCAACAGCTTCCGCTGCGTAGACGCTGCGATGCTGACCGCCGGTACAACCAAAATTTATCATCAGGCTTTCAAACCCCCTACTGATATAATCCTCCACTGAAATGTCTATAATGTTGTAAATGTTATTCAGCAACTCCGGCATTTTAGTTTCTTGTTCCAAAAAATCTTTAACTGATTTATCCTGACCGGATTTTTTTTTGTACTCCTCAAAACGCCCGGGATTAAGGATGCCACGACAATCAAAAACAAAGCCGCCTCCATTTTTTGTTTCATCCTTTGGATAACCCGTTTTAAGATATGAGAAACTATTAATTTTGACCAGGAGCGGTGTATCATCCGTTGCGCGGGTATTGGTAAACTCCTTTACAACTTCGTCGGTTACACACAATTCCAGCACCCTTTTTAGTTCCGGCACTGAAATCCCAATGCTCTGTTTATTTAAAAACCCGCGGAGGTTTTGCAAGGCCAATGGGATGCTAGATAAAAAGTGTGCCTTTCTTTCGAAGAGTCCTCTGAAGCCGTAGGCACCTAACACCTGGAGCATGCGAATTAGGACGTAACCGTTATATTGGCTTTTAAATACATCACGGTCGATAGGCTTTTCTATAATATTTTCAAAAGCATTGATATAATCGTCCAGCAGAAATTGTTTCCAATCTTCAGGAAGATTGGCACGTGCCTGCGATAATAAAGAGGCGACATCGTATTGTGGCGCACCTTTCATACCACCCTGGTAGTCGATAAAATGAACATTTTTATCCGGCGTAACCATAATATTCCGGCTTTGAAAATCCCGAAACATAAAATATTTATATTCGGTATGTGATAAATAGTTACTTAACGCTTCGAAGTCGTCGATCAGTTTTTGTTTGTCATAGGGCCTGCGTAATGCATCCAGGAAGTAATATTTAAAATAAAGCAGATCAGCCATAATGGCCTGTTTGCCGAAAATTGTGTTTGTGAGACAGTTATTATAGTCGAGGCCCTTATCGCCCTTAATTTGTAATAAGGCAAGCTTTGCCAGGCTCTGCTTGTAAAGCTCATATAACTCTGTTGTAAAACCGTTTGACTCCAGCTCATCAAGGAGCGACACATCCCCAAAATCTTCCTGGATATAAATCGTCTTATCCTCGCTTATATAATAAATCTCCGCGGTTGGCAAATTTTGTTTTCTAAAATGATCAGAGAAATAAATGAAAGCGATATTTTCCGGGACATTAGCGCCATGAGTCGCAATGTACGTTTGGTTACTAGTTGAGATACGGTAGTAATGTCTTTCGCTTCCCGCTTGCGGAAGCTTATCGAACGAAATTACTTCCTGCCGGTTTTTTGATGTAAAAACTTCCTTAATTCTATCAATCTCGGACTGCATGTAATTTTTTTTGCGCTAGTAAAAATAAAGGATTTTATTTGATGCAGGGATACAAAAGAAACACGTGTTTCCAACATAAAGCAGGAAGCGCACATCTTTGCAGTTGCAGGTAATAATCTTAAAACATCGTTAAGTCATCATAGAAATTAAATACTTGTAATACTTACTCGTTGCCCTTAATAGCTGCTCTTGTCACGGCCGTTCATAAAAAAAAGTCGACCTAATCTTATTACCAGTTAGTTGAAATTTTCATGTTCATTTTATTTGCTGAGCATTTTATGAACTGATACCAGCTTTTCCTTCTAGTCGATATTCCAAGTGTTGCTTCAGACACTGCAATAGTGCTAAAAACGATTTATGCCCACCAGATATTTGTTACCCCTAAAATAACGCCCGGTTTGAAAATTCTGACCAGGCTGATTATGCAAAATATTGCATTAGATTATGTGTTTCCCCGTTGTTGAGGTGTATATTATATATTGTAGTTTTCGTATGCGGCCAATAATATCGCCCCTCGAAAATCGCAACATGTTTCACTTTATATTTTCGAATATTTCACTTGAAATTGATTTAAAACTGCTTGTAAAAAAACCCCAACGGATGTCGGGGCTTTTGTAATTGACAGTAAGTTTGGTAACTATCTTGATATACTTTTAACCAAGCGGGACATCCTGCACTTTCGATCGGAAGCTGGTTCTTGAGATAATATAATTGAAAGCCGGGTGCATATAATGTATAAGTTATTTAATTATCTGCACAAAGATGAATTTATTTTTTTCATTTCACCAAAAATTTTTTAAAATATATTTTTTAATCCAAGTTTAACGCAAACAACTGTAACGATAAGGCTTACATGCAATGTTCATTCTATGCCGAATCTCATCGAAGTTAATCTGCATCAGTTGGATTTACTTTTAAAAAAGCGGCTCGGCGGGGGCCTGGAAATGCAACAAAAGACCCCTTGATAGCATACCATAATATCTTATTAAACTCAACATCGGGTACGGCGTCTTCCTTTGTAAAATTATAAGAATCTGACAAGCGTTGCCATTCATTTATAACGATGTTTTTTTCATTAAAGTTGATCAAGGGTCTTGCTGCAATAAAGTTCGCCGGCAAGGCTACGCTATCGAAACATCGCCACAACGGAACTGCAGCAGCGTCATATTGCGTCATCGGAGGCATGCCGAGGATAAGTTCTATAGTTCTTAATACTGATGAAGTTGAATACATAGTATGGTCTACAAACTTTCTTTTTACAAATCCTCCTGCAACGTATACAGGGCTTCGGTGTGCATCAACATGATCAGCACCATTTTGGGCATCATCTTCCAGAATGAAAACAACGCTTTCATTCCAGATACCAGACTTGCTTAAATGTTCGACAAACATGCCCACAGCTAAATCATTATCCGCCACGTGAACTATTGGTGTTGGCCTCCCTTTGCGGAGCCCTTCTGTATGGTCGTTTCCAAATCTTATGGTATTAAATTGCGGAACCCTCTTTATAACATTCAGGGAGTCAAAATCTTGTTTCCATTGCGTGAAACGCAGGCTGTCCTTAACGCTTAAATTATAACCTTCAAAGTAATTACAGACATGATTTTTTAAGACAGGTATATTAGCTTTCCCATCATCCGCAAATTCTCCATAGGTTCGATAGGATAAACTATTCCGTTTACAGTGATCCCATATAAAGCCATTCTTATTATTGGCAATAGCACGGTTACCTTCCGCATCGTACGTTCCACCTCGCCCCCCATAACTTGTAGGCCAAGTTTTTTCCAGGTAATCTGTTGCGTAAGCTCCTGTACTCCAATTATGCCCATCGGCGCTAACCTCCGCATCAACATAGAAGTTATCGAGCAATACAAATTGTTCTGCAAGCGTGTGTTGATTGGGAGTAATCGTTGCCCCAAAGAGTACTAAGCTAGTATCGCCGTTTCCTCGTGTTAAATCACCTAACACCTGGTCGTAAGTACGGTTTTCTTTTATGATGTAAAAAACATGTTTTATAGGCGAGGCCCCGCCAACCTTCATCGGAATTGGATTTCCTTTCATACCTTCAGATTCTAATTCACGTTTTTTATTGTACGGTGTGTTCGCATAAACCTCCGATGAATAAACCGCCAGTTGCTTTTCTGAAGGAACATCAATAATACTTAGTGTCCCTTTAAATAAGCCTGCGATATATTGAACACTCGTCTGCCTCGACGTGTCGCCCTTCTGGTAAATAACCGCTTCCTTTCTCTGTAGCGGATTTGGCCCTCTGGGATTGGGCATGGATGCAAAACCCTTTCCGTTTGAAACCAAAATTCTCTTTCCAATAACCTTAACATTCGTAGGATACCAACCAACCGGTATAAAACCTTTTGAAAAACTTCGTCCTGGGTTTGCAACATTAAAAACTGCAAGACAGTTATTATCCGCATTTGCGATATAAAGAGTTTTTTCATCAGGGCTGAGTGCCAAACCATTTGTAGTGCTTCCACTGGGTGCTTTAGGATATAATGCGGCGTTAAGGGTTTCGACCACCTTGCTGGTTGCCGTGTTAATGACAGAAACACTGTTATCATTTGAATTTGCAACATACAACCATTTCCCACTTCTGCTTAAACAGAGTTCATTAGGATTATCACCAACGGCAATATGATTAATTATTTTCCTTGCTTTAGTATTAAAAACTAGCAGCTTATCACACCCCCAGCAACTAATATACAATAGCTCATTATCAGGAGAAAGAATGCAGCCAAAAGCCTCGCCTGGCAGCGGAACTTTTATGACTACTTTATTATCCCGCAAACTTACAAGATATAGTGATTTATCCTCCTTAGTGACGGTGTACAAAATATTTCGGGTGTCATCAATGTCGAGCCCAGTAGAAGATATCAACCCCTTCTTTCCTGCTCCAAGTGATATGCTATCTTTTAGGACTAGTTTTCCTGCTGCGACTCTGTAAACCATTACTCGATTGTCATTGCCCCCTCCGGCATACAAGATTTTTCCGTCGCTGCTAAATTTTAATCCGTACCAGCTTTTCGAAATAACAATTTCATCGAGCTGTACGTCTTTTTTTGCATCAAATAACTGAATTGATTGCGTGCTTTGTCCATTATTTGTGACTGCAAAATACTGTTGATTTTTACTTACAGCTATATTGAGTGGCAAATCGCCAAGTGGTAAACTTTTTCCGGCGGGACTTAAAGTCCAACCATTTGGCAAAACTAATTTAGCACTGGATACACTGCCAGGTTGGGCGCGGGCACAAATAACCGCCGACATAAAACAAAAGAAAAATAGTTTTCTCATCCGTAAAATTTAAGGTACTAAGTTACGGACTGATAAAAGCCAAATCCCTGTTGTTAAAATGTTTATATTTCCTTAATAGTAAAAGGACCACAGGTAATATTCTAAAAAGACAGTCCTTTTATTTTAACTTGGCTAATTTGCCAGAAACCAAATTTCTTATCAAAATCAAATTGTACCTGCCAACCCCCCTCCAATTTAAACTGATCGATGATATTTTGTGCGTAAACGCTGTATGAACCCGTCACCCTACATTCGCCATTGTTCAGCACTACTTTTCTTGCCCTGATATCCAGAATTGTGAATGAACGATATAAACTTTGGAACGCGTGTATCCGCATTCTGAAATCTTCCCTGTCCATTTTCCTGTGTAGATTAAGTACTAAATCCTTCTCTTTAAAAAAGTGCATCCATTCATATATTTTTTTGCTAAAAATACAACTTATGCAATCATCGACGGCGGCCCGCGAATTATCATATTTATGATCTGGATAAAAATCATCATAGATGAAAGAGTATACGACATCAGGTGAATTACTGTCCTCAATTTCGACACTAAAAAGCTCTTCTGTTGCGAAACGGTAAAGCTCAGATGTGGAAATATTAGGGCTGCAAACATTTAATTCAACTCCATGAACAAGCATATATTGATATAGACCCTCCCATGCAAGGCTAACATTAGCGGACTTAATATTTTTTACATTCCGAAAATGAGTAGGGCAACCAATCTTGCTAAAAACAGTATGTGCATTTCCGGCGCGCCCTAGCTGTTGATTAGGCCTTGTGATGGAACTGTCTTTTTGAGCAACAGTTAAAGCATTCAAGTTATTTAGAGAACTATCAAAGTTGTTCATTATTATATTTCCGTTTTAATAGTAAATATTAAAACTAGAAATTGCATGAATTATTCCAATGGGCTTTTAAACAACTTCGTATGTTTTTTCCCTCGTCATTTTTTTTCAACGAGATATTTCCAGTATCTCTTAGGCATATGCTGGATATGAAGTCGTGTATTTTTTCGTGCTTCGATATTAACACTTTTAAAATACTGTTTCCATAAAACCTGATAAAGATTTTCTTCCTCATTATAAATACCGGCAAACGAAGATTCATCATTACAATCGAAATTAAAATCAATACTAACTTCAGACACTTTATGGAGATCGTAATAAATTCCGTATTTTCTTATTACATCATAGATAAGCCAACGTTGATCTGCGTACCTGTCTTTAAAATGTTTCATTATTAAAGGCAACACATTATAATCAGGCTGGATAACGGCATAATACAGTTGATCTTTAGTAAGCTGGAATCGAACGAATGCTTCCATACGATGTTTCTCTCTGTGAACTTTTCGACTGACCTGCTGCAGCATAAGCACATCGGGATCGGCATAATTATTTTCTATTGAATTTTTAGAAGAAAGTGCATATCGTATAAATCGAAACATCACATTTTCAATTTCCTTTTCTTCGCTTAAAAACGTTTTATAAAGTTGGCTAAATCCAACAGGAGATAATTTTTGTCTAAGTTTATTAATGACTCTTCTAGTTTTAGTTTCATCTGTATGGACCTTATGCGAATTTGAAAAAATAGATCCAATTTCCACCTCCCGCCCGGAAATCAATGGGTCAGCAATTTTATACTCATAAATTTCAAAAATGGCTGAAAAAAACCCTATCCAAGTGCCGTCGTATAAAACTAATTGCATATTAAAATAATGGAATTTGTGAAGAAAAGTTAGGCTTATATTTGCTTGCGCCTTCTGAGAGAATCGAGTGCTTTATCTCCGATGGCTGCCAATCTTTTATTTCATACTCATTCCCAGCCTTTATAAAATAACGTGCACGATTAATGGAAATTCCCATTTTTTTAAGATGGGCAAATCCTATCGCTGTGTATTTCCTTGCAGCTACTATTTTCTTTGCATTTTGCACCCCAATGCCCGGGACCCGAAGGATCAACTTATAATCAGCAATATTTACATCGATTGGAAAAACCTGTAGATTTCTAAGCGCCCAGCTTAACTTTGGGTCAATGTCCATATCCAGAAGCGGATTATTCTTGTCGACTATCTCATGAACTTCAAATCCATAAAATCGCATCAGCCAGTCAGCCTGGTATAATCTATTTTCTCTTACCATCGGAACGGGCGTACCAATTGCGGGTAATCGATTATCATTACTGATGGGAACATATCCCGAATAATAAACTCGCCTCATGTTCATCTTTTTATAAAATCCGTTTGCCAGATAAAGTATCTCCAGGTCTGTTTCCGGTGTTGCTCCAATTACCATTTGGGTGCTTTGCCCTGCGGGAGCGAAAATTGGGGTATTCTTAAAAAGTTTTTTCTCTTCCCTATTTTCAATTATCGCCTGTTTTACAATTTTCATCGGTTCAATCATATCAATCCTTTTCTTATCCGGCGCAAGCAATGCCAGGCTTTTTTCGGTTGGCATTTCAACATTAATACTTAGCCTGTCTGCATACAGCCCAGCCTCCTTGATTATTTCCTCACTAGCTCCAGGAATAGTTTTAATATGAATGTATCCATTAAATTTATGTTCGGTTCTTAACTTCTTTGCTATTAATACTAACCTTTCCATTGTATAATCTGCATTTGTAAAAATGCCAGAACTAATAAATAAGCCTTCTATATAGTTCCTACGGTAAAAGTTTATAGTTAGATCCACCACTTCCTGTACAGTAAATGCAGCTCTTTTGATATCGTTGCTTTTACGGCTTACGCAATATGCGCAGTCGAAAATGCACACGTTAGTTAGAAGAATTTTTAATAAGGAAACGCACCGCCCATCTTCCGTGTAGGCATGGCAAATACCATTTCCAGTCGTACCCAATCCTTTGTTAAGATTTTTGCGCTTGCTTCCACTACTGCTGCAGCTTACATCATATTTCGCAGCGTCAGCAAGAATAGAAAGTTTTTCGGTTATTCGGTCGGTGTTCATCGTTGTAAATTTTCGTCTGTAATCAGTAAGGCAGACTGAGGTATGAAATATTTTTCTTAATACTATTTATATGTGCGTCGGTTAAAAAGTAATCGGTACCATGTAACCATTCAAAACTTTCGGCCCACATTATTGCCTTTTTTAAAAATTCCAGCTCCCAACTTTGGCTAATGATAATAGTTGCGTCTTGCAAGTTTCCTACCAGGAAGTCTTTTAGATTTTCATGGAAATAAGGAATAGTCTGAATAAAATCTAAAAGTTCGCCATCAGTAGCACACGGCAGGTTGCCATGCGTAAAAGAACTATTCTTATTAGATCGGTGCGTAAGAATTTGCTTATTGATTTGCCTTAGAATAAGATCTGCTAGATATTCATTTGTAATAGCCTTCATGTATTTAATTTATCAGGTACTTTTCCTTTTTATTTTAAAAAAGTTTCCCTTGCGAACCTGGCCTCCTGAATCGCGAGGTGTCCAGGCTCCATTCTTCGGCATTCATGTTATATAATTTGCCATACTTCTTGTATTGCTGTGCTACTAACTCTGCAAGGTTTCCCTCGCCTCTCATCCTCACACCCCACCTGCTGTCATTAACTTTGCCGCCATGGCTTTGCTCGATCAGATGCCAAACTTTATCCGCATAGTTGGGAAAATTTGTGTATAGCCAATCATGAAATAAAAGTTGTACAGACCCATTTAATCGTAAGAATGTGTATGCTGTAAATGTAGCACCGTGGTCTGCCGCAGCTTCCATTATCCGCTGCATCTCATGTTCATTTAATCCAGGTATCATCGGCCCCATCATTACCCCCATCCTAACCCCGGCCTTACTTAATTCTTCAATAACCTTCAACTTCTGAAGGGCCGTGGTGGTTCTCGGCTCCATAGCCCTTCTAAGATCTTCATTAAAGGAAGTTATACTCACCATTGCTGACACGATATTTTTCCTTGCCATATCCTGAAGAATATCTTTGTCTTTTAAAATCCACGAATTCTTCGTTAATATTCCAACCGGTTGATTATATTCATTACAAACCTCCAGCAGACTTCTTGTTAAACGATATTTTTGTTCGGCAGGCTGATAACAATCGGTATTGCCACTCAGCATTATCGGCGCACACAGCCATTTAGGATCATCAAGGAATTTGCGAAGCAATTGCGGCGCATTCTTTTTTATAAGTATTTTTTGCTCAAAATCAATTCCTGCACTGTAACCCCAGTATTCATGCACATTACGCGCATAACAGTAGATGCATCCATGTTCGCAACCTGCATATGGATTCATACTATAGCCCATCCCTGCGTCTTGGCTTTCAATTTTATTTACAATAGTTTTCGACTGTTGTTCGATATACTGAGTCTTTAGATTCCTAATTTCCCAATCATCAATAGATTCAATATTTTCTCTTGTTATTTCATTTTTAATAAATCGATTTTTGGTATTAAATTGAGCACCTCTGCCGACTGTATAGGCTGACGTATCCTGCGTTACCGTGGTGGAAACTTTGTGATGATCTTGCTTTAATGGAGAATGCATTTTAAAATTTATTTGGATCATTTTAAAGATCACATTAGCAATAAGTAGATTCTATTATATCGCGCAATTAAATAATGTACCTTGCGTTGTAGAAACAGGCATATTCTTCAATTGAAATCGCTCGGTGATTAAATATTTTTTATCACTGTTCTTTTTGAGAAGCAGCATTTCATCAACCATAAACCTTCCCGTAAATTGCCGGTGCCTATATTCTAACCATGCTTTTTCAAACTGCCATGGCAATAATTTCTGGCCGATATTAAAATGGGGTTGCATCATGAAAAAAGGCTTATGGTCTTTGCCCGCCCGCATTAATTGTTGCGTATTTGTTCTAATCGATTTTACTAAAGTTTCAATTTGAACTTTGGACGTAACATTAATAAAAATCGTGTGTGTCGGATAATTGCCAAAATTTTTAAGTTCAATCTTTACAGGAGTTAAGCCCATGCTTAATGCCTTGAGTTTGTTAACTATCCTCTCTTCTGCAGTTGCAAATTGACAAAATTTGACCAAGGCCAGGTGAGGCTTAACATACAGCGCGTTTTCGTTTTTAAACTTCTCTGCAAAAAGTTGTTTCACCTGAATTATTTTGTTAAGAAGTTCTGCATGCGGCCTTATAATTAGCAAGTATTCGTTCAACTGACTTTTTTCTAAATGTTTAATTTGTGCATCCATGGCTAATCGTTGGGCTACCCAATAAATTAGCATAAATTTACTAATTATTTTAGTATTTAAATGTTAAAAAACAAATTAAAGTTTGGTTTAATCGCGGTGGATATCCAGTGGGGTTATTTACTTACGCATCAGAAGAAGCCTTTCATAAATGAGAGCATTCATCAAGAAAAGCAACATGCCGTAAAAGACGTCTTCAAACGGAATAGATAGCACCCTGATGCCCAAATTCTGTGAGTTATTATATATAATCACAGGTAGTGAAGTAAGAATGCCGTTGACAGCGAGAAAGGGCAGGAGAATGATGAGATAACTAATTAAAAATACAGTTATATTAACTGTAGCAATTGATTTGATACCACAGACGCAGAAAATAAGGATGGCTGTAAAAATAAATGTCCAAAATGTATAAGCCCTGTCATGCCAAAAGAATGATGCAATCAATAATGCGGCTCCAAGTGCGCAGAATATAATTTTTGATACCCTTTCATTTTGGAGTGCAGGGAAGTAACACTTGATGCACTCATATATAAATATGCAGCAATATGGAACCACAAAAAAAAAGAGAATTTCTTCAAAGGGAAGAACAGAGAGTTTATATCCTAAGATAAAATCAGAATTAAAACTCCAAACATTTTTTTTAGTAAATATAATATCCCAAATAATAAAGAACACGGCTGGTAATATCATTCCAAGACAAAGCTGCTTCCACTTTTTATAAAAGCCTACTTTATTGTCAAAACTTAAGGTTAAGGGGCCGGCAATTGATAAACCAAGAATTAAAAGATAAGTATAATGTTGATTCATCTTATAGCTATATCATTGCTGATCGATGCAAATAGAGCATTATTATGTGTACGAAGAAGGCATTTTATTTCGCATTTTCTCGGCCTGAATTTTTTTCCAATATTTCCTTGCCACTATAAGCATACCAAAGCTTTCTCCTTCTTCCTTGTTCAAATGTTTGTGATGCATTTTATGCGCCCAGCGTATGGTCTTAACATAAGTATTATTGCTACGTGAAAACCATTTAAATCGTTGATGGATAATTACCTCGTGGACTATAAAATAAGACATACCATACAGGGCAATACCAAAGCCAATCGCTGCCATCCAATACACTTCTTTTTGAAGACCTACCATAATGCATAGCCAGCTTGGAATAGCAAATATTAAAAAAAAGGCATCATTTTTTTCGAAAAATCCGGGGGAAGGTTGGTGGTGATCTTTATGAAGATACCATAAAAACCCATGCATAACGAACCGGTGCGTAAGCCAGGTTACTCCTTCCATAAGTGCAAAGGTTGCGATGGTAATAAAAGAAACAGAAATCCAGTTCATAAAAAGGTCCGTATTAATAGAAAAAACATTAGTTGAATCAATAACAAATTTACCGCAAATTTGTTTCTTCTTGGGAATTTACAAAATTGGAAAATTGTTAAAAAAATTGCGCTTACAATAAACCAGCAGAGGTAATTGTAAAGAGGGATTTCACCACTTACCCATTGCCAATAACCAAGTTTAACGGCTGCCGGCTCCAGGAACCAATCAATAAAAACTGCGAGTGTAGCCCCGTCTATCACGACTGATAAGAATTTTAAAAGTGGCGACTGAACTTTCGCCTCGATACTCGTTATACGCCCCAGGTGAGAAAAAATCATACTTACAACTATCCCGCAGCAATATATAATAATAAACCAATTTACCCCGATAATGACCGGTACCTTGTACATTACTTCCCCTAACGACTGTCCATAAAAGTAATTTCCAAATAGCAGCCCCGTAGACGTGCCAATAACTTCAAATAGGTAACCAAGAATCATACAAGAAAGAAAAAGTACACAGATGCCTTCAGAAATGTGATATTGGGTATAAAAGATTAGACCACCCATTAACAGCAGGTGAATTGGCGTAAGTTGTATAAAAAAGGCACGGTCGAATAATAGCATGCCTATAAAGCCAATGGCATGAAAGAGGATAGCAATAGCAGTTGCGACCTGGCACCTGGAAAAACGCGATTTCAACAAATTAATGTGTGTTTTTAAAGTCTCTTTTTATTAAGTCAGTTACAATTTTGGCGCTGCTAAAGCAAAGCGGAATTCCACCTCCGGGATGCACGCTGCCTCCACAGAAATATAAATGCTTAACTTCCTTTGAAAAATTAGGGTGCCGCATGAAAGCAGCCATTTTGGAATTTGAACTTGTCCCATATAATGATCCCATATAACTTCCCGAACCGCTCTCGATAGTGACCGGATCCAGAGTGTCCTCTGTTTCTATAAAATCTTCTATATTCACATTAAGCATACGGTTCAACTTTTCGATAATATACTTTCGCGCCTCCATTTTAAGAACTTGCCAATCCTGGCCGGAATTTGCCGGCACATTCAACATAACAAACCAATTTTCAGAATTTGCGGGCGAATGCTGATGATCATACTTCGAGGTAATATTTATGTAGATGGTCGGGTCCCTATACAATTGCTTAAGGGTGAAGATATACTTGAACTCTTTTTCGTAATCAGCGCTAAAAAAAATATTATGAAGCCCCAGACTTACAAATTCTTTTTTGATGCCCCAGTAGAAAATACATGCACTGCTACTTCGTTCCTGCTTTAAAATCTCTATGGCCTTACTGTGATTTTTTAATAAGCGTTCATAAGTAAAATAAATATCCATATTACTTACAACAAGGTCAGCAAAATAATTATTGCCATTAACAACTACTCCCTTGCAATGGCCTTCGGCTTCGATTATCCTTTCTACTGCTGCATGAAAGTGAAAGATAACTCCCTTTTTCTCCGCAAGTAGTTTTAGAACGTTTGCGATCTGGATCATTCCGCCTTGCGGATAGAAAGTACCTTCGTTTTGTTCAAGGTGAGGAATGAGGCTGAGCATTGCCGGTGCCTTATATGGATTACTTCCGTTATAAGTGGCATAACGATTGAATAGTTGCCTTGCTTCCGCCGATTTGAAGTGCCTTCCGTTATACTGGTCTAGGGAAGAAAATAAGTATGGAATTCGAAGCGCCTTCAGGGCCGGAAATATCCTTTTATTGGTCCAGGTTCGCTGTTTGTGTAAGGAGTAATTAAGAAAAACATTGCCGATTTTATTATAAAGTATTTCAGATGACTTGAGATATGCTATCGATTTTTTAGGATCCTCACCTACTTTTTCATGTAGTTCACTGGCAAACATCTCCTGATCGGCCCATGCAGTAATGTTCTTGCCGTTCTCATAGAAATAATTGCATGCAATAGGGCAACGTTTGTAAGAGAAGTATGATTCAATCGGCTCACCGGCCAGTTCAAAAAGTTCTTCGAGATTTTCCGGTTGTGTGAAGAGAGATGGTCCCCCGTCAAAAATATACCCTTGCTTTTCAAATGAAGTTAACTTCCCCCCTGCTGTGGCATTTTTTTCAAACACCTCAACCTCAAACCCTGCAACTCTTAACCTGATTGCGGTGGCCATCCCAGCTATACCACTTCCAATGATGATTGCAGTCCTCCTTTCCATTGAGGTTATTTTGATTTCACTGCAAGGTACTCCTGCATTCTTGGAAAAGCAATTTTAAACCAACTGGTATATTTTTGGGGATGAGAAGTCAAAGCAGCCTCGATTGCCTCTATAGTCATATAGCAATAATCTTTAACCTCACGGTCATCAGGAACGATAGTTGAGTGGTAGTAGCCAATCAAAACGTGATCAAATTCATGCTCAGTTAGTCCATTGTCAAATTCAGTTCGATAGACAAAAGAAAAAGCTTCATTGAGGGAAGTTGTAAAACCCATTTCTTCCTGTAGCCGTTTTATCGCAGACTGTACAATATTTTCTCCTGAACCCGGATGGCTGCAGCACGCGTTGGTCCAAAGTCCAGAACTATGATATTTACTATCTGCTCGTTGTTGCAACAACATCTCTCCCTTCGCATTGAATATGAAAACACTAAATGCGCGATGCAAAAGACCTTTTTGATGAACCTCCAGTTTTTCCATTTTACCGATTTCCCTATCGTCTTCATCTACAAGCACTAAATATGTCAAAATTATCGATATTGGATTATAAAATATTTAATTGACTTCTTAAGCCTGCTCGCATTACGATGAATGCTTTGGAATAATTAGGAATCCTAATTCTATCAGTCAACAATGTTGCAGGTTCGGCCTTCTTGATTTTTTTAAAGAGAGAAAGATAATATTTGTAAGCCACGTAGACCCCGAATCGGGCTTTGACAGGCAAGCCCGAGATGCCGGCATATGCCAACTTAAAATCTGCGGTTATATCAGCTTCAATTTTGTCCTTCATTTGTGAATTAAAATTATTAAAATCCACTTCAGGAAAGTAGGTCCGGTTAAGATCTTCAAAATCCGCTTTGACATCCCGGAGGAAATTTACTTTTTGAAATGCAGCACCGAGCGAACGAGCTGCAGGTTTAAGTTCTTCAAATTTCTTTCGATCACCTTCGCAAAATATATATAAACACATAAGTCCTACAACTTCCGCACTTCCATATATGTATTGCTCGTACTTACCAACGTCGTATTTTGTTTTATTTAAATCCATTTCCATGCTTGCAAAGAATGCATGAATGAGTTCCTGGTCTATCTGATACCTATTAACAGTTAGTTGAAAGCTCTGGAGAATAGGGTTTGTACTAATCTTTTTATCGATTGCACGAAAAGTATCTGTTTTAAAATCTTCGAGCAATACGGCTTTGTCAAAATTATGAAATGTGTCTACAATCTCATCTGCAAAACGAACAAAACCATATACATTATAGATGGGCTGACGCATATCCTTATGCAACAATCTTATTGCACTGCTAAAGGATGTACTATAGCGTTCTGCCGTGATTTTACTACATTCCTCGCTTACAATATGAAAAAGATGCATCATCTACTCCTAATTTAATTTTTGAATTCTTTTACAACTTCTTTAGCGACAACTTCCCCACTAATCAGCGATGGTGGTACTCCTGGGCCCGGCACCGTAAGCTGCCCAGTGTAGAAAAGATTTTTGATTTTTTTACTTTTTAATCCAGGTTTAAAAATCGCAGTCTGCATAAGGGTATTAGCAAGTCCATAAGCATTTCCTTTAAACGCATTATAATCATTTACGAAATCTTTTACTGCGTAAGATTTTCTATATATAATATTTTCTTTAATATTTTCCCCTATTCTTTCTTCAAACCTGCGTAATATTTTTTCAAAATATTGATCTCTTAATTCCTCTGTATCGCCTGTCAATCCAGAAGCAATCGGGATAAGAAAAAACAGATTTTCCATGCCTTTCGGTGCTACTAATTCGTCAGTAACCGATGTCGCACTAACGTAAAATAAAGGTTCGACTGGCCATTTAGGTTGCTGATAAATTTCCCTAGCGTGTTCATCAAAGTCTACATCAAAAAAAAGCGAATGATGTAAAACATTTTTAAGCTTTTTATTGATGCCTACGTAATATAACAAGCAGGATGGTGCCATAACTCTTGAATTCCAATATTTATTGCTGTACGAACGGAATTTTTCCGGTAATAAAACTGTTTCAATGAAATGATAATCCGCGGCTCCAATAACAACGTCTGCCTGAAAGAGTTTTACTTCTTCTAATTTAGTAAGAGTATTAACAGCCTTGACTGCAGTAATCTGATTTTTTTCAAGCAGTAACTCACTAACATTATAATTAAACGAAAATTGTACTCCCAACTCCTCGCATAATTTGTACATCCCGTTTACAACTTCATACATGCCGCCAGCGGGATACCATGTTCCAAGCTTTATATCCGCGTAATTCATAAGACTGTAAAGTGCCGGAATATTTTCTGGCAATGCGCCCAGGAATAACACGGGAAACTCCAACAATTGAATCAACTTCGGATGATTAAAATATTTCCTGATATGTTTCTTCATTGAGGTGAAGACATCTAATTTCAATATCCCTTTGGCAAGATCTGTATCAACGAACTCTGTCAACTTTCTCCCGGGCTTATGTACCAGTTTGTTAATTCCTACATCATATTTAAAAGCTGCTTCCTCAAGAAATCGTTCTAATTGCAGTGCTGATCCAGGTGACGTCTTTTCAAAGAGTTCCTTCAACTTAAGGAAATTTGCAGGGATATCCATTACTGAATCTCTGAAGAATATCCTATATGACGGATCAAGCCTCTTGAGACTATAATAATCAGAAGGTAGTTTGCCAAAGCTTTTAAAAAATCTTTCAAAGACGTCCGGCATCCAGTACCAACTCGGTCCCATATCGAAAGAAAATCCTTTGGCCAGAAACTTTCTCGCCCTCCCGCCTGGAATGGGATGCTTTTCTACTACTGTAACCTCCCATCCGGCTTGCGCCATAAATGAAGCTGCTGACAGTCCTGCAAAGCCGCTACCAATTACAACTACTTTTTTCACTCAGCTAAAATAAGGTTATTGGACTTAAAACAAATTAAACCTGAAAAACCATTTAGTAACCTGCAAGCTTCTCCTTCAATATTTTTCTTGAAAAATGAATTCGGCTTTTGATTGTGCCAAGTGGAATCGTTAATACCTCGGCTATTTCGTTATACTTATACCCTTCATAGTATAAAATAAACGGATGTCTGAATATTTCAGGCAACTTATAAATTGCAGCCTGAACATCTTTCCATCTTAAGTTATTTTCTGCTACGTTGCTTGACATACCTTGTTGCTGGTCAATCAGGTAATTATTCTCTGAAGAATCCGAGACAATCTGGTATCTTGATTTTTTCCGGTAATCATTAATAAATATGTTACGCATGATAGTATAGATCCATGCTTTGATATTGGTACCCACATTGTACTTGTCTTTATTTACTAAGGCGCGATACATCGTTTCCTGCAGAAGATCTTTGGCTGTTTCTGTATCACGGGTAAGTGTAAATGCAAATGGTTTGAGGTAATCTGCATTTTTTAAAAGAATTTCGTTAAACTCGACGTCAGACATTTTGTTTAGTTTTTGATACAGCAAAGTTAAACAGAAAACTAATAACAAATACAATTTTGAGCAATTATTTTTTGCTAAAATTCTTTATGGCTTTAATTCAAGCTGAGTCACAAAATCCATAACTTCTTTAAAAGAGTATTTAAAAATTACGGGAGCAGGGACTTTTTTAACATAACTATTTGTAAGAACACCCGATATGATTATCGGAATTCCA
>JANXYS010000064.1 GCA_025355935.1 Chitinophagales bacterium
AGCGGGTTGCGATTGATAAAGCATGTTTAGCGCCCGCACACATTCCTGCAAACTGCTATGAGGGGCATGCTGTAATAATTCCCAGTCGAGCTCCGATTTATAATTCCATTCTGTTGTTTGTCCGAATTCATCTCCCATAAATAATAGCTTCGCCCCAGGATGTGTAAACATCCAGGAATAGAGCAGTCGAAGATTAGCAAATTTTTCCCATTCGTTACCAGGCATTTTATATATCATAGGGCTCTTTCCATGAACGACCTCATCATGACTAAGCGGCAGCATAAAATTCTCATTATAAAAATACATGAGGCTGAACGTAAAGTCATTTTGGTGATGTATTCTGTCCGCCGGCCACTTTTTAAAATAACGGAAGGTATCGTGCATCCATCCCATCATCCATTTCATTCCAAATCCGAATCCGCCGGTAGATAGCGGGGCAGTTATGCCCGGCCAGTCTGATGCTTCTTCTGCAATAATTTGAACGTCGGGAAAATCTCGAAGGATTATCCCGTTCATTTTCTTTAAAAAATCGATTGCTTCGATGTTTTCGTTACCTCCATACTCATTGCGCTCCCACTCCCCTTCCTTCCGCGAAAAATCAAGCCTTATAATAGAATTTACGGCATCTACCCTGATACCATCGGCATGGTATTTTTTTAGCCAAAAATGGGCGCTGCTAATCAGAAAAGAAATAACCTCGCCCCTCTTGTAATTGAAAATATAACTATTCCAATCAGGATGGAAACCCTTACGCATATCCGCATATTCGTAGGTATGTGTACCATCAAACATATACAATCCATGTGCATCATTCGGAAAATGAGACGGAACCCAATCAAGGATAACCCCAATATTGTTCTGGTGAAGTGCATCGACGAGAGTCATAAAATCTTCGGGTACACCGAACCGGGAGGACGCGGCAAAAAAACCAGCACCCTGGTATCCCCAGCTTCCGTCAAAAGGATGTTCCATAACGGGCATAAATTCTACATGCGTGAAGCCCATGTTTTTAACATAAGGCACCAGTCGGTCAACCAGGTCGAGGTATGAAGTATAGGCATCCTCATTATCTTTTACGGGGCGCATCCAGCTTGCAAGGTGGATTTCATAAACACTCCATGGTGCATCAAGCGAATTATTTTTGTTTCTTCCCTCCATCCAAACATCATCATTCCATTCACGGGCAATATGCCGTGTAATTGAAGCTGTGCCGGGCCGGAGTTCGCCAAAAACAGAATAAGGATCAGCTTTATAAGTTTCAATTCCGTTAAAACCTTTGATGTTGTATTTGTACTGTGATCCTTGTGGCAGGTTAGGAATAAAACCTTCCCAGATTCCCGAACGGTCAAGGCGGACAAACAAGTTATGGTCATGTTTTGCCCATTGATTAAATTCTCCAACCACTGAAACCGCCGTTGCATTTGGTGCCCATACAGCAAAATAAAATCCCTCTGTATCCAGTACTTTTATCTGGTGGCTACCAAACTTTTCATAACCATAGTACATATCCCCTGCCTGGAAGTCCCGCACGGTTTCTTCTGTGAAAAAGGAGTAATTCCAAACCTTCTTGGAACTGTCAACAAAATGCTCGTCTTCATACGCCATGGTGTTTTAATTTACCGTTTATCAAAAATGGATTTAACGTAAATTTAGTAATCGTTAATTTGCATCAGTCTGATTATTAAGCATATTTGAGGGGTCGTCTGTACGTAACCAAAACTAAACCAATGCTAAAAAGAATTTTTCCATTTTTTTTTCTGCTGTTAATTTACCAATTTTCTTACTCCCAGCAATCATCCATCCATGGATTTATTAAAGATACCACAGCTAATGGCCCGGTTGCAAATGCCGTAATTGCCCTTATAACTCCGGGCGATTCAACACTAACAGCATTCACCCGTACTGCATTAGATGGAAGTTACTTATTAAAAAAGGTCCCGGTGGGGAAGTATATCCTGCAGGTAATGCATCCACTTTTTGCCGACTATGTAGAAGAGGTATCTGTACTGTCTGCTGAGCAGTCGTTTCCGAATATTCCGCTTACGGCCAAAAGTAAGCTTCTGGAAGCCCTAATTTTAAAAAGTGGAAGCCCCATGCGAGTTAAAGGCGATACCACAATATATACAGCCGACAGTTTTAAAGTAAGTGCAAATGCCAACGTGGAAGAGTTACTGAAAAAAATGCCGGGCTTCCAGGTCGACAAAGACGGAAAGATCAAACAAATGGGTATTGCAGTAGAAAAAGTACTAGTTGATGGAGAAGAGTTCTTTGGCGACGACCCGGGTATGGCAGTAAAAAATTTACGGGCTGATGCAGTAAAAGAGGTACAGGTGTTTGATAAAAAAACAGATCAGGCTGAATTTACTGGGATCGACGATGGAAAAAGCCAGAAGACAATAAATCTTAAATTAAAAGAAGATAAAAAGACCGGGTATTTTGGTAAAATAGACTTGTCTGGCGGCCTGCAAAAAAACATCGATGACCGCTATAACAATAATATACTTTTCAGCACTTTTAAAGGCAAAAGGAAGCTCACCGGTTTTCTGCTCAATGGTAATACGGGTCAGGATGGATTGAGCTGGCAGGACAACGACAAATATGGCGGGGAAAATGATAACATATCGATGAGCGTAGATGAAGACGGGGGGGTCATGTACATGTGGCGCGGCGGAGGAAGCGATGACGAACCAAATATCAATACGGAAAATGGTTTTATTAAAAATCTGAATGCAGGCATCCAGTACAGTAATAAATGGAACGACAAACAAACATTTAATTTTTCACCAAAGTACAATAGCCAGGATTATAATAACAACGAGCAGGTTTATACGCGCACAAACGTAAGCCCGGATACTGTTTACAACCAGTACAGCAATAGTTATACCCACATAAAGCGAAACAATTTCAAAACAAGCTCAACGCTGGATTTGAAGATTGATTCCAATAATAGCGTAAAGTTTACCGCGCGTGCAAACTTTTACGAAACACACAGCAACGGCCTAACCAACTCTGAACGCAGAGATATTAAAAATGTATTTCTGAACAGCAGCATTATAAACAGCCGGCTGGATAATAACAAAGATGCGCTAACCGGAAATGTAATCTTCAGGCACAAATTTAAAAAGGCCAGGCGCACCCTTTCTTTTACCGGTGATTACAACAACTTAAATTCAAATGGGAATAATTATTATGAATCTGAATATAATGGTTTCGATACCACAGGCCCCTATTTACTTAGAATAAACAGGATGCTTGATATTGAAAAAGCCAGCACTAAACTTAGCGGAAGGTTAGTATACACGGAACCTTTGAGCAAGAAATATTCTCTCGAATTGAGCCATGAGTTAGCTACATCGAACGGAACCAACAACCAGGTAACTTATAATTACAACCACACTACTGCCAAGTACGAAGACCAGGTAGATTCACTGACAAATGACTTTAAAACCAGGATAGTTGTGAATAAGCCAGGAGTAAAAATCAGTTATAACAACAAGAAATTCAAGTACAACTTTGGAGCGGCCGTAGGAATTACGAATTTTGACCTGGAGGATAAATCAGTAAACAAAAATTATGTCCGTGATTATGTAAATTTCTTTCCATCGGCATCGATGAGTTATGATTATAAATCCAATCATAGTCTTCGTATCAATTACAATGGTTATAATACGCAGCCTACCATTAACGAGTTGCAGCCCTTACGAAATAATAACGATGAACTTAACCAGTACATTGGAAACCCCGATCTGAAGCCATCTTTTACCAATTCAATTAATTTAAATCATTTTAGCAGCAACTTCCTGGCGGGGTCATACATGTACCAGGGTGTATATGTTTCCATGGCTACAAACTCAATTACGAATAGCCGAACCTATAGTAACGGCAAAACCATATCCCAGCCTATTAATACAAATGGAAACCTGAATTCAAATTTTTATGGAGGCATGAGTTTTAAAATTAAAAAGATTGATACCAGGCTCGATATCAATCTGAACGGCGGCTTAAATAAATTTTCCGATGTAATAAACGGCATTGTAAGTCATTCAAACACCCTCAACAGTGGCGCAGGATTTAATTTGAATAAAACGAAGGATAAGAAGTATGAAATTTCGCTGGGCAATAACCTGGCGTATTTCCGAAATAAAACTAACCAGCGCAGCAGTTCGTCCACTTATATCGTTAATACCATCAATTTTAACGGAACTATCTATTACAAAAAAATCTGGTCGCTGGTAACTTCATATCAATATTATTATCGTGAAAAGGTAAACGAGTATTCGCGCGATTTGAATACGCACTTGCTGAATTCAACCTTGCAGAAAACATTTAAGGCCAACGAGTATACCTTATATTTTACTGTGAGAGATATTCTTAATCAGAATATTGGAATAGACCGAAATTTTTTTGGTAACAACTATACCGAGCAACGTAACGATCGTTTGAAAAGATATTTTTTACTAGGCCTGAAATGGGACTTTAAAAACAAATCAACATCCGCAACTAAATAACCTTATTAATACTGTAAAATGAAAATATTTCTCTTTGCACTTTCTTTTAGTATGTACACAATTTCTGTTGCTGCGCAACAATTTGTAAGTAAAGCAACAGTTGAGTATGAAGTAAAAACTAATATCAAAAAAACTCTGGGCAACAGTTCCTGGGCAGAGATGATGAAAGATAATATGTCGCAGTTTAAGACAGGTTATTTCAACCTTACATTTGCTAACGACAGGAGTGTTTACAAATTTGATCACTGGGAGGCCAATACTAAAATCCCGCAGTTTCTGCGCCAGGGCGACGAGGAAAATACATGGTTCGTTGATTACACAACTGGCAAATACAACATGCTAAAAAGTGTATACGGTTCAACTTTTATTGTGGACGATTCCATCAGGAAAATCAGCTGGAAACTTTCTAATGAAACCAGGATAATTGCCGGCTATACTTGTCGTAAAGCGATTGGAATCATAATGGACAGCGTTTATGTCTTTGCTTTTTACACCGATGAAATTACTTTATCGGGGGGGCCATGCTCTGTTAGCGGGCTACCCGGATTAATTCTTGGGCTTACCATTCCGCGAATGTATACATCCTTCATAGCAACAAAGATTTTAGTGACTAATGTGAACACAGCACTTATAAAGCCACTGTCTTCAAAAAAATATTATACATCTAAAACCGTCTACAGTGCACTCAGAGAACGCGTGAATGAATGGGGAGGAAGTGACGACGACGAAAATTCACGGCAATGGAAAGAGCAGTTGTATTGGAGTAGCTTGCTTTGAGGCATAAAAAACCCCAAAAAAGTGTCTAACTTTTTAGGGGCGGTTGATGTGGAAAATTTAGTCTTTAAATATTTCCTGTTCATCGCGTTCTTCTACGTTTATTTTGCGAATAAAATCATCATAGCCATCATCGTCGTGATTACTATAAACACCGTAGGCGTCCATGGAATATCCGATCATTCCATC
>JANXYS010000022.1 GCA_025355935.1 Chitinophagales bacterium
GTAAAAATTTCCCTGCCGGGAAACAAAAATAAAATTTTGAATTTTAATACGAATCATTATCTTAGTGGTTGCATAAACAACTATATGCCAGACAACCAATTTAAGAAGGGGGAGTTATACAGCTTTATCACGGGAAAGGCCAGCACGGCAATAGCGCGAAGATTGCAAAAGAATTTTAGGGAAAATGGCGTAGACATTACTATTGAACAATGGAGCATTCTTTACCACCTCTGGAAGGAAGACGGGGTTAGCCAACAGCAACTTTGCGAATCATCATTTCGCGACAAGCCGAGTATCACCCGTCTAGTGGACAATCTTGAAAAAGTAAACCTTGTAAAAAGGGTTGCAAGTTCTGATGACAGGCGAATAAATATGATTTATCTAACCCCCGAGGCTAAACAGTTACAGGAAAAGCTAATGGAGCTGGCAAATTTAACCCTGAATGAAGCACTTGAAGGAGTTACACATGGTCAAATAGAAATAGCCAAGGAAGTTCTCCAACAGGTTTACGAAAACCTGGCAAGTTAAAGGGGCATAACGATAAGAAACTAGAACTATAAAGCTGAGGCTACGATGCCTGCGGCACTAAATTTATATCATGAGTACGACAACATCAACTATGCTCAATTCTCTAAAAGGCGGAGAATGGCTGATCAAACAAAGCAATGCTTTTGAAACATTTACTCCGGAAGACTTCAACGAAGAGCAGCTGATGGTGAAAGAAATGTGCCTGCAATTCCTTGCGTCGGAAGTGCTGCCCGTGATTGACAAGATTGACAAGATGGAGCCAGGGTTGATGCCGGCACTGATGGTCAAGGCTGGCGAACAGGGTTTGTTAGGCGCATCCATCCCGGAAGAGCTGGGTGGCCTTGGAAAAGATTTCATCACTTCTACGCTCGTAAATGAAGGCCTGGGTGGTGGATTCTCGTTTAGCGTAGCAATAGCTGCGCACACCGGTATCGGCACGCTGCCCACTTTATACTTTGGTACCGATGCCCAGAAGCAAAAGTACATTCCTAAACTTGCATCCGGGGAATGGAAGGGAGCCTATGGCCTAACGGAACCTAACAGCGGTAGTGATGCACTGAGTGCTAAAACCTCGGCCATACTTAGTGCTGATGGAAAGCATTACCTGTTGAACGGGCAAAAATGCTGGATCACAAATGGTGGCTTTGCCGATATTTATACAGTGTTTGCAAAAATAGATGGCGATAAGTTTTCGGCGTTTATTGTTGAACGCGGAATGGAAGGATTTACACAAGGCCCCGAAGAACATAAGATGGGTATTAAAGGATCTTCAACAGTTCAATTGTATTTCCAGGATTGCAAGGTGCCCGTTGAAAACCTCTTGGGAGAAATTGGCAAAGGCCATATAATTGCTTTTAATATTCTTAATATAGGAAGATTGAAACTATGTGCTGCCGCCATCGGCGGGGCAAAAATGGCGTTAACTACTACGATACAATATGCCACTACCCGGGAGCAGTTTAAAACGGTTATTGCCAATTTTGGTGCTATAAAACATAAACTTGCCGAGGGCGCCATCCGAATCTGGGTTAGTGAAAGTGCATTATACCGCACCAGTAAATGGGTGGACGATAAAGAAACGGAACTGCAGGCGTCAGGCAAACCATTTAATGAGGCGTTGCTTGGAGCCGCAGAAGAATACGCAATTGAATGTGCGATACTGAAAGTTGATGGAAGCGAGGTATTGGATTTTATTGTTGATGAAGGCGTGCAGATCCATGGTGGAAACGGGTTTAGCGATGAATATATGATTAGTCGGGCCTACCGCGACAGTCGCATCAACCGTATTTACGAAGGAACCAACGAAATTAACCGCCTGCTTACCGTAGATATGATGCTAAAGCGGGCCATGAAAGGAAAACTTGACCTGATGGGCCCGGCGCTGAAAGTATCAAAGGAACTGATGAGCATCCCCGACTTTAGTGAAGCGGAAGAAGGCCTTTTTGCATCGGAACTGAAAACGATATCCAATCTTAAAAAAACAATATTAATGGTGGCAGGCGCCGCTGTTCAGAAATTAATGATGAGCTTAAGCAACGAACAGGAAATTCTTATGAATATTGCTGATATCGCCATCCAGGTATTTCACGCAGAAAGTGCCTTGCTTCGGGTAATAAAGCTAACCGATAATCAAGGGGAAGCCGCCGCTTCCGTGCAAACGGATATGATGCGATGCTATCTGAACGACGCAGCGGACCATGTTAACAAAGCCGGAAAAGAAGCTATTAATTCTTTTGCAGAAGGCGACGAACAAAGAATGATGTTACTAGGGCTGAAAAGATTTACAAAGACAGCTCCTTACAATAGTAAAGAAGCCCGAAGGAGGATCGCGGATAAATTAATTGCCGCTGATAAATATTATTTGTAAAAATATATGTTAGTGAAAAACTTAACCTCCGTTGGAGGTTTTTTTATGCTCTGAAATCTATCCCTTGTGACGGCTTTCTGGGAGAATTGTCACGCTGTCGCACCTGAAAAATGGAAAAAGAAACCTGTCACAGGCCATCAAAATGACCTCATTTGCGGCTTCCGATCAGCACGACAGTCCTCTCTCCCATACTGCTAATGTAATACCAACACCTGCTAAATAATCATCAACCTCCCCCGTTTAATGTTGCTATTTTTGAAGCAGATAGCCTGGGGGATGAAAACTGGCTTTAATTTTTAGCGTTAAAGCATTTCTTTGCTGAATTTTTATTTCTTAAAATATCTTTTACAGGGGATAGTAATGGTAACAATCACTGTTGCCGCGAATCAGCAGATCGGAGTTAACGAAATGTGTGCTGTCATCACTTTGAAGGTTTAAGTAATTTACCAGGCGCGGGTTTTTAAAAAAATCCAATTTTATTTTAAATAATAGCATGAAAAAAACGTTCTTATTCCTCTTTTCAGCGCTGGCCTTTATTGGCACAACTGCTCAAAAATTTGAGAATCTTGCTTTGACGCCCCCGATGGGATGGAACAGCTGGAATACTTTCCAGGTAAATATTGATGAAAAACTTGTAAAGGAAACGGCCGACCTGATGGTAACAAAAGG
>JANXYS010000087.1 GCA_025355935.1 Chitinophagales bacterium
GAACCGGCAAAATTAAAAAAGCCATAGGAAACGCGTATTGGTATAGTATATGACCGGTGCTACTAAAAAAAAATATTGAACCGAGGTTGGTAGCAAGATTAACGAATTTTGCGTGGGCGCTTGCTTTTACGAAATCGAAGCCAAGGGTGCTTACGAAAAAAAGCAAGAGGAAACTTCCTGCCCCCGGACCGATAAAACCATCGTAAAAACCTATGATGATGGCGAATAAAATACCGTAAATAGTCTGGCGTTTCTGCGAATGAATTTTGTGGGAATGAATGCCGAAATCCTTTTTTGAAAAGGTATAAATTGCCACGACGATAAGAATACCGAAAATAATAGGTTTCATAAACTTGTTGCTAACAACTGCCACAGTAGCTGACCCTGCAATTGCCATTACTAGTGCGGTTATACACATAAATGCCAATAGTTTCCACTGTATTTTTACCCGCCGTGCATATTGAAAAGCTGCCATCGACGTGCCGGTGAAAGCAGGTATTTTCGTGGTTCCCAATAGAGTCGCAACGGGGTAGGAGGGAAGGGTGACGAGTATAGCAGGGGTTTGAACTAGGCCACCTCCTCCAACAATTGAATCGATAAACCCGGCTGCAAAGGCTGCAATACATAAAAGAATCAATTCGCCACTCATTATCCGTGATTATTCCTGCTCCCAAAAATTAGTGATCCTATGCGGACTATAGATGTTCCTTCCTGCAGTGCAATTTTATAATCGCCGCTCATCCCCATGCTCAGTATTACTGGTTCTGTGCCGAGTCCCAAAGTTGGCGCATAAGTAGATGCAATATTTTTCAGTGATTTAAACTCGTGCCTTACCTTATCAACATTATCTGTGAAACTTGCCATACCCATAAATCCTAAAAATTGTATACCCGGGTATTTAAACAAATCAAGCTTTGCTATTTCGGCTTGATCAAAACCGAACTTAGTTGTTTCATCGGCAATAAAAGCCTGGATAAGACAATTAATCTTTTTCGAAAGTTTTAGCGCCTGTTTGTTGATCTCAACGAGTAATTTTTCAGTATCCACTCCGTGAATCAGGTATATAAATGGAGCTATGTATTTCACCTTGTTAGATTGAAGATGACCAATAAAATGCCAGCGAATATCTTTCGGCAGTGCTTCCTGTTTGAGAACCAGTTCCTGCACGAAGTTTTCACCGAAATCGCGCTGGCCAAGATCATACAAGGCCTGGATATCCTCCACAGGCTTAAATTTTGAGACTGCCACTAGTGTTGTTCCTGTTGCCTCCAACTCCTCCCTGATATCTTTAAATGCTTTAAAATTTACTGCCATTATATTGCAATTTTTGACCAGCTGAGTGCCTTGATCATTTTTGAAAAAAAATACGCACCCCCCGCGGATACTGGAACAAGCGCAACCGGTAACCAGGAAACTTTTAAGGCCAGCCAATGCACCCCTATCAAAATTCCTATCAATAACAATTGTATAATCAATCTTGAAAACTTACCGGTTTGTTCTTTCACACCCGGCTGGCGCGAGAAAGGCAGGTAATGATCCGAAAGGTTACCTATCAGGAAAAAAATAAGCAAGTTGTTGAAGAAACCGAAAATAAGGTCCCCGCTAATTCTTATGCCCCAGATATAGAGGGCGATGCAGAATACAAGGCCGTAAACCGGAATAAAGAATTTCACAATCAGCGCTTTTAGTGCTCCGGAAATCACTTCCCCGGGATGATACAATGGTGCTGACTGGTACACCCATGATGCCGCAAAGTTTTCGTTAAATGCAATGAGCGTAAGTGCTGATGAAATACTCATCATCGGGAGGTAAATTAACCACAGAAATAGAGTGGTTGATGGCAGAGAATGCATCAGCTCGGAAAAACTCTGCCCGCTTTTAAAAACGAAGATAAAACCAAAAACGAATAGGTAAGCTACACTAGGATAAAACTGCATCCTGAAATTTTTATCCCTTGAGGTCATTCGCCATACTTTATCGAAACCAGCCTGCTCTGCGGGAGAATGATTTGCGATAGCAGATATCGCTGGTAAAAATGTAACCCATTTTTTAATTCTTCCAGGTTCAACAACGGTTAATTCTGTGTTGGAACTCAGTGCGCCAAGTTTGCTACTGAAAATTGGCGCTAGAAATTTCATCATGATCCAAACGGTAGATACCGGGACAATAATTGCCGCAGTAATCATCACGAAATGAGCCTTATCAAAATTTCTGGTATAAAACGCTTCCACTGTCATCGCCATCCAAACCGGCGGTAGCAGGTACGAGTACCAATGCAATGCAAAGTTCATATTTACATTATCAAAGTTTATTAAACGAGGCAGTACCTGGAAACCTACCGCAAAAAAGATCGTCATAAATAATTGGAAATAACTTACGATGTCCTTAATCTTCTGCTCATTACCAAATTGCAATAATACGCCGTACATGAGGTAGGTAACAAAGACTGAAAACGCAATGGTCAGGAGGGTTGTGAAAATAAATATAAAGCCTGCGAGAAGGCCAAATCGAAAAAAAACAGTAAGTATCGGGAGGAATGCAAGGGCCAGGGTAAATTGCAGGAGGTATACAAGTATATGAACAATTCGTGCAAGAAAAAGGGTTTGGCTGTTTACTGGTTTTGGGAAAATGATCTGGTTATCGGCAGTATCAAGTAACACACTGCTAAAATCTGTGATAAGTGTCATAGCCATCATAAAAAGAAAATACCCGTGTATAAAAGTCATGCTTACCACGATCGAATTAAATGAATAGATGGTTGAGCTCATCAGGGCTCCAAGGAAGACATATATGATGAGGGTAAAGAACAAAGGATCTTTGATGTCCTTCCTTTGTTTCTGCCGGTAAGTAGCGGGCATTCGCCGACGATCCATCAATACCTTCGTTTCTGTGATGACTGTTAGCTTCCTGAAATCAACATTTTTGTTAGGCATTAACCTGACAAAGGCGAGCAGCATCCTGAGTATTGCTTTGTCCATTTTTCAGCTCTTTAAAATGTTTATGAACTCCTGCGCAGTAGAAGTGTTTTGCTGGCTGCCGCCAGTAAGGGCGGTAAAAATATTTTCAAGCGATCCCTGCTGTGCCTGTTGCTGTAAGTCTTCAAAGCTTCCGTCGGCAATGATTTCACCGTTCGTGATGATCACGATGCGATCGCTGATCTTTTCAACCACATCCATGATGTGCGAAGAATAAAAAATAGTTTTTCCATTTTGCTTTAGCTGTGAAAGTATCTCTTTTACCAGGATAACCCCGTTGGCATCTAACCCGCTTAACGGTTCGTCTAAAAATATGATTTCGGGATTATGTAAAAGGCCTGAAATCAATAATACCTTTTGCTTCATTCCCTTACTATAGGTGTTCATGCGGGCATTGGCTTTGTCTGCGAGTTCAAACAGCCGCAATAGTTCCCATGATTTAGTACTTATAATCTTAGCTTCTAGCCCATAAAGCTTCCCAGTAAAATCGAGGTATTCTAATGGTGTAAGTACTTCGTATAAAGCGGCGTGTTCAGGTATATAACCAATGCGTTGCTTGATGTCGAGTGCATGCTTTTTTACATCCAATCCAAATACCCGTACCTCGCCTTCAAAATCATCGGTAATGCCTGCGATAATCTTGATAGTAGTACTTTTTCCAGCACCATTCGGACCTAAGTA
>JANXYS010000102.1 GCA_025355935.1 Chitinophagales bacterium
CTCTCCTCCTGTAAAGTGAACGTAGTGATTGTTGTTCCAGCTGGGTACCGGATAAATTACTTTATCTCCCGCGTCAACTATGGTTCTGTAGGCAGCGTAAATTAGTGGCCTCCCCCCACAGGAAATCAGAATTTCATCGGAAGAATAGTCAAGAGACTCATTATTTTTTAAAAATATTGAAACGGCTTCCTTCAAGTCAGCTTCACCTTCGGATGCCGGATAGGTAGTGTAGCCTTCCTGGTAAGCCTGGATGATTGCCTCTTCCAGTTGCCGTGGAATTGGGAACTGGCCCGAATCAAAGTCACCGATGGTGAAATTGTATATGTGTTTTCCCGACTTTATTTTCTCTTTTATAATACCGCCTAATCGCACGATCTCCGAACCAATAAGGGTTTCAGCAAGGCTGCTTAGTTTAAGTGAACCCATGTATAAAAAATTTAATCTTGTAAGATGGCAAAAGTAAATCATTAATCACAAACCCATTTTGATAATCAAAAAGGACTTTGGACATACTGGTTTAGGAGAAAAATTCAGTTGCCACAATCAATGCGGAACATTATATTTACCAATATAAAGGCAAAATGGAAGCGGCGCTGGATAGAGCATTGTAAAAAAATCAGTTTTAATCAAATGCTTATCTACATTTGCAGCTCACTATAACTTTAACAGCCCTTTTTTTACAACAAGTTTACGAGAACTATGTTTAATTTAATACTCTTTGGCCCGCCGGGCAGTGGAAAAGGTACGCAAAGCGAGAAATTGATTGCAAGATATGGCCTTAAACACCTTAGCACCGGTGATCTTTTACGTTCTGAGATCAACAGGCAGACTGTTCTTGGACAGGCAGCAAAAAAGATTATGGACAAGGGGCAACTAGTGCCCGACGAAGTTGTTATAGGCATGATAAGCTCTGCTCTTGATGATAATCCCCATGCAAAAGGTTTCCTTTTCGATGGCTTTCCCCGTACGTCTGCGCAGGCAGAAGCACTGGACGCTTTACTGCAGGTGAAGAAAGCTGCCATTGGCGTTATGCTTGCCCTGCATGTAAGTGAGGAAGAGCTGGTAAAGCGGTTGCTCATTCGCGGCGAGACCAGCGGCCGCAGCGATGATACGAATGAGCAGGTTATAAGGGCCCGAATTGTGGAATACCAGGATAAGACTGCTGCGGTTGCAGACCATTATCGAAAGTATGATAAGGTAGTAATGGTTGAGGGCGAAGGAACTATAAATCAAATCTTTGATGCACTATGCATAGAAATTGACAAAAGGATATTTTAAAGTTCGCAACTAATTCATGCACATGATACCAGTTGAACAGCTAGAATTTTTAAAGAATATTCAATCCAAAAAATTAAGTCTTCTCGAGCCCGGCACACCTGCGAAATGGGGCGTTATGAATCCCCAGGAAATGATAGAACACCTGGATGACTTCTACAAGATTTCACTACAAAAATTCCCTGTAACGCTTGTAACACCCCTAGAGCATCTTTCAAAATATCGTGAATTTTTATACAGCGATAAATCTTTTAAAGAAAATACCAAGGCTCCGGCCAGTCTGCTCGGGGAAAAGCCGTTGCCCTTACGACGGGCTTCCCTTGGGGCCGCAATCGCAACTCTTCAGCAAACAACACAATCCTTCTTACTTTTTTTCGAAAATAACAGCACGCTAAAAACGTTACACCCGGTTTTTGGAATGTTGAATTTCGAAGACTGGGTCCGGCTCCACTATAAGCACGTAACTCACCACTTCCGGCAATTTGGGTTAATGGCTCCCATTATTTAGCGCAGTCTCCTTCCGTCCATGTTTTTAGGCCGGCACATCTTGCCATACCAGCATTGCTGTAACTTCTGCCATCACAACCGCAAACGGGTTTATACTCCATGGTTGTGATACAATCTTTTATCGGATCGCCCTTACATAGGGTCTCTGTTTTAGTTACTTTGCAGGAAGTGGACCCAAGTGCGAACAGCAGTAGTAGTAGTTTCATACTTTATAACTTGAAGGGTAATAAAAACTAACGGCAGAATATAAAACTACAGTTTTCTTTTCATTCCTTAGCTTTGTTAGCACATAGATTTAACATGCAGAAATTAGGGAATTTTATTTCAGGAAGTTGGGTAGAGGGAGATGGGGAAGGGGTGTTACTTTTCAACGCAGTAACAGGAAAACCCATTGCCAGCGCAACTTCACAAGGAATAGATTTTGAAGTCGTGTTAAACTATGCCCGAAACAAAGGCAATTTGGCTTTGCGTAAAATGACTTTCCAGCAACGAGGCCGTATGCTTCGTGCATTAGCCCTTCATCTTCTTAAGGTCAAAGAAAAATTTTATACCATCAGCGCGCAATCCGGTGCAACGCGGGTAGATAGCTGGATAGATATAGAGGGCGGCATCGGTAACCTGTTCTCGAATGCATCACTCCGGCGAAAGCTGCCGGACGAGCCTTTCTGCCTCGACGGGGAGGCGATCAACTTAAGCAAGGGGAACACATTTATGGCCCAGCACATTCTGGTTCCAAAAGAAGGAGTAGCCGTTCATATCAATGCTTATAATTTTCCCGTATGGGGCATGCTCGAAAAAATTGCGGTAAACTTGCTTGCTGGAATGCCGGCAGTTGTGAAACCCGCAACTGTTACTTCCTACCTTACGGAAGCGGTCGTTCGTGAAATCATACAATCGCGCATCCTGCCTGATGGAGCACTTCAGCTTATTTGCGGCAGCGCCGGCGAGTTGCTTGATCACCTGCAATCACAGGATGTTGTTACTTTTACCGGTTCGGCCACTACCGGCCTCAAATTAAAATCGCATCCGGTGATTCTACGCGAAGCGGTGCCTTTTAATATGGAGGCCGACAGCCTTAACTGCATCGTCTTGGGCACAGATGTTACCCCCGAAATGCCGGAATGGAACATTTTTATTCGCGAAGTAAAAAAGGAAATGATCGTGAAAGCCGGCCAGAAATGCACCGCCATCCGTAGGATCCTCATTCCGGAAAATAAAATGGAGGAGATGTCAAGAGCTATTGCAAACGAACTGGATAAAACCGTGGTCGGAAATCCTGTAAACGAAAAAGTGCGCATGGGCTCCCTGGCTGGTCTCGGCCAACGCGAAGAAGTAAGAAACCAGGTTCGAAAACTTTTGGCTTCCTCGCAAATCATTTATGGTTCGCTTGACAGTGTAACTGTGCTGGATGCGGATGCAAATGAAGGTGCATTTATCAGTCCGTTATTATTATTAAACGATAAGCCTTTTACCACCGAAGAAGCTCACAATGTGGAAGCTTTTGGACCGGTGAGTACACTCATGCCTTTTAAAAACATAGACGAGGCGATAGAGCTAAGTA
>JANXYS010000183.1 GCA_025355935.1 Chitinophagales bacterium
ATCGCAGATTTGTTTGGGATGCCGGGGGTATACTATTTCAACTTTGAAAAAGATGGGAGGTTTGGTATACGGGATTTTAAGAATGATGATCATTTAAATTCCTCGGGGGCCAAAAAATATTCTATTCTTGTCGATAGCCTATTGCTACACTTACAGTAGTAGTAGTATTACAGCGCAAATCACCACCTATTCCTCTCTGGCATTACTGTTTTATAATCGCTTTATTAATTTAATGCCTTTTGCAGAGGCATATTTAGCATCGCCTCAAGCTGAATTATAGCAATTTTTAAATCTTTTTGCTTGGTAGTCAAAAGTGCTTTTTCAAAAATGGAGGCCTTGTAAATCTTATTTAAATCTGCGAGAGATATTACCTCATCTTTGAAATCAGTTTGTGCGCGTTCGTATGCTGCAAGGTCATCTTCCATAGCAATTTTCTGAAGTTCAACTAATTCCTTTTTCTCTTTATAGGTTTCGTACAATGTAAATAGTCTGGCTTTGAGGTCTTGCTGCACCAGCTGTTTCTGAGCATTGTTAATTATAATTTGCTGGTCAGCAGTTTTCTTTTCTGCCTTGCTCTTAGCGAGAATGTCAAGGGGTATAGTTGCACCTATATTATATTTGGGATAGAAATTTGATGCTGGTGAATTATTAATTACAAATTCGTTCGCGTTACCGCCAAGACTTATAGAGCTTAGCATCGTAGAATTGGCTTTCTTCCGACTGATCTCAGCAATCTGTACATTTGCATCGGCAGTGGTCATCTCGGGATTATTGCGCAAGGCAATCCGGAGCAATTTGTTTTTTATTATATCATCGCTATCGGAAGCAGTTCTCTCAACAGCAGGCCTAGGTATTGTTGCAGTATTATTTGAATTTTCCTCATTCATTTTACGACGAACGGAATCCGGGATTTTATTAAGTGATTGCGCGAAAGACATAAAGCCCATAAGCAACATTATAACTACTAATCCTATTTTCATGCTATCCATTTTTTATCAGTGTAAGCGTATTAATCGCGTGAATTTACAAATTGCGTTCCAGCCTTAGGCCGGCGCATGTAACCTTTCTTTTTCATCAAATTCCATTAGTCGCTTAAAAAGTGCCATTACTGCATAGAAAAAAAATGCATTTGGAATCTGACCTATAGATACCTGTGCGTACAAAGTAACCATAATAGAGAACAAGGCACAAGTTATGGCAACAATATATTTCTTGTATTCTTCATTCTTCATCTTAAAATAGTAAACTATCCCCTGGTAGAGGATAGTGAGATACAAAATTAGCGTTAAGCCTAGTCCTATCCACCCCATTTCTATCGCTAGCTTTAAAAGTCCACTGTCAGGCGGGAATCCGGCGAGGATATGGGTAGGATTAAATCGCTCCCCTTCGACCCCGGAGGTAGCAATTCCCCCACCAATGGGGTGGGCGTAAACATAGGGTTGAATATATTTCCTATTGATATCTCTTACTCCAAGTGATTCGTCTTTCGAGTCGAATGTTGAACGCATCCTATTCAGCGTAGGATTGTCAATGGGAGCAAAAATAACGAACAAAACTGCAAGCATCGTTATAAATAAGGTCATAAGAGTTGCCTTATTTTTTAGCGTAATCAGCCCATAAAGAGCTATTCCCGCAGGCATCATAATAGTGGTGGTGCGAGTACCAGAGTATGACATCCCCAAAAAAAGAATTAATGCAGCGAAAGCAAGCCAATATTTTTTCTTTTTAACCTTTTCGTTTAAGGCTAATATAGTGGTAAGAACCGCCATGCTTCCGGCCAGGTTACCAAAAGTTACTACCCCATCCAGAAATGAAAATTTTCGCACTACTCCTCCCTGAAATAAAAGCGCATACTCGTGTGGGTCCTGTTTTATATAATTCAATTCAAAAGGGAGAAAACCAAACCATTGTTGTGTACACGCGTACACTGCCGCGATGAAGGACATAACAACCCAGAATTTCAAAAAATACCGGAATCTTTCAGGGGTGTTTATAAGACGATATGAAATAACGAAAAAAAGTATGTAAACACTATAGCGCTTGCTGTTGAAAATCCAGCCTACAGGAGTTCCCATTGCAGGATTAAAAAACTCAGTAATAAAGAAAAGTATATTTATTATCAGGAGGATGGCAACGGCTGATTTTAAAAGATTGCCTTTATGATTAGGATCGCCCTTCCCTTTCAGGTAAGTCCCTAAAAAGAGGAATAGCACAATTAATTCGACAAACGTAGGAATCGGTAATTCTCTATTAACGATCCGGGTTGGCCAAAAGGCAAAAAAGCCCATTATACTTGTTATGTAATAGCCGACCAATGGATTGAAAAGGCAAGTATAGACCACCATTACGGCAAGCAGTACACCTGTAATTGCAAAAGGAATAAGTATATTATTATTGACAGCCAGATATCCTGAAACAATAGCCAGAATAATCAATGTCCCTAGCAACAAGGGCTGGCCAAAAGTTTTACTCAACCGTTTTGAACTTGTGCCTGTAAAATTTTTCCTGTTTATATTATGGATCGAATTGCTCAAACTGATTAGAAAAATAAGATTTTTATGTATAAGAATACAATAATTATAGTGACAAAAATAATCGAAATGATCATTGAAAAGTTTGACAAACGCACATCTTCTACTTCATTCTCTTTATTTTTTTCCATGGGTGAAAATCGTTTCATTGATAAGTTTATACAGCTTCGACACCGATTGAGTCCAGGTATGTGAACGAGCGAGGTCCCTCCGCTTACACTCTGCTTCCTCGTCCCCTGCTTCGCTCAAAGCCTGGTCTATTTTATTTACATAATCCTGTGGGTTGATTGATAAATAAGTGCATTCCGCAAACATTTCCATAGCAGCCGTTTTAGTAGCTACTACCGGTTTACCTGCAGCGAGATATTCATCAACTTTACGCGGATAATTACCAACCGTCATTTGATTAAGCAACTGTGGATTAATACAAACATCGAAGGCATGCGTATACGCGGGTAAGTCCGAAGGGTTTTTGCTTCCCAGAAAAAAAACATTGGTCATTTTATGCAGATCTGAATTTTTAAAGACCTCGTCTTGTGGCCCTACCAAAACGATGTTCCAGTCTGGCCTCTTCTGAGCAATAAATATAACCAATTGAATATCTAACCTCGTAGCTGTTAGCGAGCCACAATAGCCGATGATGGGATACGAGATTCCGCTGATGTCTGCCGGAACGGTACTTGGTTTTTTCAAAAAGTCTTCCACGTCGCAACCCTGGCCGATATCCACACTATTTTTGTTAAAATTTCCTGCATAATCCGCCAGGTATTTTGAGTTTGCCGCTACTGCATCAGCTTTCTGAATAATTAGCGGTTCAGCTCTTCTTCCATGCCGGACAAAATACTGTTGAGACAGCAGGAAGTCCCGAATATAATACACAAAAAGTGATGGTTGCAAATATTCTTTCAAGTACAATCCATGAAAGAAATCATCATCAATTAATAATATAGGATCTCTAAAATTGAGGCTGTGAGCAGCACGGGAAATTTCATTTGCCAGCCTCCTATTGTTTCTCCGGTTCAGCTTTCGATATAAGTATCCCGGAGGCAAAAAGTTTATTGACTCAACAACAACACGCGGATTCAATACCCATAGTTTAGGTTCTGCTTCTCGAAGAACGTCTTTACCCTCTTTCAAACTTTTAATCCTGTTGAGCGTTTGAGAATCTTTGCGGTTTTTAAGCAAATTAATCCTGTCGAGTGGACGATTAACATATAACACGCGGTTATTTAGGGCTATTTCGGAAGCTATATTTTTACAATTGCTCCCAATTGCAATATCCCATGGTTGCAAACCAAAAATGACAAAGTCACGATTGTTTATTAACGCTTTTTCCATGGCAATTTTGCTAAAATTATTTTCATGAATTCCGGATAGAATTTAAATGCATATTTAAATGCATTTAAAAAGTTTATATTAAAAAACTTGTACAAAAGGGTTTGAGTCATCGCAAAGCCAATAAGGTGTGATACAATTAATGCATAGCCCGCCCCAAGAAAATGAAAATACGTGATGAAAAAATAAAGTAACGCCACGTGAACAATTGCTATAACGGTAATGGTTGCGAGGTTAAAGACCGGCCGCCCCGTTGAATCCATAATGACCCCGTATTGCTTCAGGAAAGCGAGCGTAACACTTGTTACAGATATTAACTGCAAGTAAGGAATAGCATCATAATATTGCGGGCCAGCCAGCACGAATATAATCGCTTTTGGAAAAATTAATACGAAGAGAACCAATGGTAATACAACGCAAAGAGAAGCGCCGACGGTCTTTTCGTAATAATATTTGATAATCGATGGATTATTGCTGTTGTCCGAATGCGCACTTTTTGGAAATAAGATATCTCCCAAAGTTTGGGACGGTAAATCAGATAGATTTATAAAACGCATCGCAATATTTTGGGAAGCATTAAATACCGTCGTACCGAGAATGGGTGACAACATCATCTGATCTGCGCTTCTAAAAACCAAGGTACTCAGCCCGGATGCAAATACATATTTTCCAAAATTGAAAAGCTTTAATATCCACTCGCGTGAAAATATTAGAGACCCTACAAGAAAGGGTCTGACATACTTATATGAAACAAGTGTTCCCGCTAACAGGCCCAAATTATAGATGATAACAAGTTCACTTAAGGAAACTTTGTTATATACGGCCCATAAAACAAATACCATTAATAAAGTGAGTCCCTGGCGGAAAAGATAAGTCCAAAACAAACCTTTGAATTGGACTTTACTATACATAAGCCATTCAAAATGGGAAAAAGGAATCATTATAAGCATACCCGCTTGCAAAAGATAAAGCATTTTTCCAAGGTCCGGCGCTTTAAGCAAACCTGCAAAATAAGGGGTGAAAATAAACATCACAAGTGCGGTAAGCGCTGTTATAATAGCATTCAAAAAAAACGCCGCACCAATTACATATTTCTGCTCGGCTGGCTGGCTATGATTAACAAATTTTATCATGGCGGTCTTTACGAGTCCTTGACGTATAAGCTCGATGATCGCAGTGATACTCATAAATAACGCCCATTCTCCCATTTCTGATTTGGTAAGTGCTTTATGAGCCAAAATCATCGTGATAAATAGCCCGGACAATGGAACGGACAATTTTTGCAGCCCACTAAAAAATCCGGAATGAATCCAATTATCATACTTCTTCGCTTCAGACATACTTATACTTTGTTATTAATCGACGGTACAGCCATTTGCTGTGGCAGCTTAACCTTTCCTTTTTCTTCCGTCTTTTCCAGCGTGAAAATCCAGCGGAAATGATTTTTGACGGCGAAATTATACAGAAATAATGGAACTGTAATTGCTGCAAAGATGCCGGAAATTAAAATGACAAATACATTTTCAATTCCGAGGAACTGGTTTAAAACGACTCTTACCGTCGCGAATGCCATCACATGTGAAACATAAATGTAAAGAGAATGCCTGCCCAGATAAGTTAGCCATTGAAAACGGTTTTTTTTCTGAAGATAAAATGTGAAGCTAACAACAAATGCACAGCCTATCACTGCAATCAATAGAAAAACAAAAGGCTGAAAGTATTCGACATACATATACTTGTCTGTAGTATTATTTACATTAGCCCATAAAAAGTAAGCCTGCGCTGCGATAAAAGGGCATAGTAATACAAGGACGGTCTTGCCGGATTCAAAAAAGCGATAGTTTTCCTTCCTTAATAATTGGAAACTTATAAAGTCGCCTATTGCAAAGAAAATATAATTGTGAAAGATGTCATTTAGGAATTCAACCTTTAAGTTTTTTTGGAATACTATCGTTGAAAAATAAAACAGGATTAACCCGATGGCCAGATTCTGAATTGCTGTCAGTTTTAAAACCTGCTTCGAAAACGCATAGATAACCGAAACATTAAATAGTGCATAGAGATACCAGAACTGCGCGATCTCCCTTGGTTGGTATAAGAGATCAAAGTACGACCATGGAGTTGGATGCCCATTCGTATATTTTGTAAATATCATCTGAATGGTAAGTTGTAAAAACCCCCAAACAAAATAAGGATAAAGAATTGCCCTAGCCCGCGTATCAATGTATTTTTTTAAACCACGCTTATTTAAACTGGAAGCCACAAATACTCCCGAAATAATAAAAAATAAAGGCATTCTAAAACTATAAAAAAAGATATTTGCATATTCCAGCCCCATATAGTTCCGCACGTCGATTCCCGATTCCTTTATTCCTTCAAAAACATGTCGGTAAACCACCAGCATTATAGCGATACCTCTCGCATAATCGATCCAGCTTAGTCTGTTTGGTTTAATCATGTTTGAAGGGTTTGTACTAGAAATCGATATTCTCTTTCAGTACATTATTTAAAATAGCCCCTCTATTCTTTACACCTAAACTGGTTAGAAACTTTATAGATTTTTCATCTCCATGATTAATCGCATCTTCTGCTGAAAACACGGCCATCACCGCATCAGCAAAGACTGCCAATTCCTGACCGTCTGCAAAATCATTCAGGGCAGCAGCTTCCATTAAAATGTAATCGAATTCTGACTTGAGCGCTGCTAAAAATGCAGGAAGATCAATACTGTACAATGCCTCAGAAGGGGTAAAGTTCCCGGGGTGGCATCCAATAACATTTAGGCCGTTCAGGCTTGTTTTACTCCAGACTTGCTGGTTTGACAGACTTATGTCGTACTTCAGTTTGCCAGCAAGGTCTTGTATTAAAACTGAGGGGGCATATTTCTGCGTAAGGCTGTTATGGCTAAAGTTTAGGTCAATAATTAATACTTTTTTGTTACTCAACAATAAGCTCGATGCTAATGCTTCGATTACTGTGGATTTACCAGTTGCCTGTTGAGTACTTGTGAAGAGAAAAATTTTATCAGAACTTTTTAAAAGTTCAAATCGCAGCTTTCTGATACTATTCTTAAAAAGAAGTTCTTTTGAATTTTTCTCACCGTCCAAATTATTGAAGTTGATCTCCTGGCCAGAAGACTTGTTCAGAGGGATATTGTTTATAATGTTTGTAACCGGAAGCTTCACCTGCTTCTTGAAAAGCGTTGGTGTTTTCGCGCGAGGATCAAAAATCTCCATAAACAGGAAAATCACTGACGAAAGAAAAAACATTGATAATCCGGCTAATGCCATGGTCAGCATAGTTTTTTTTGATTCAGGTCCAAGCGCAGGTTGACCTACACCTGTCTGGATAAAATTTGTAGTTGGATCATCTCTTACGAGGCCTTCTGCCTGAGAATATTTTTCCATTACAATTCCCAGTTGGGCATTCTCTATGCCTAATTTACTTCTTATCCCGTCAATAGTCACATCACTTCCGACAGGAGCGGAGTTAGCCATTCCAGTATACTTCCGTATGCGGGAAGTATAATCGGCAATTGTGCTGTTTGCCGCATTTAATAAGGCGTCTTCTTCGCTAACCTTACTTCTGAGATCATCCATTTCCTTTAGCCTGGCCGCATTTTTACTGGAACCACCTCCACTCGACTTGGAATTAATTTCCGACCGAAGATCTGAAATTTGTTTTTCTAATGCGGCATCTGAACCTCCTTTACGCGCCAACTCACCTACAAGCTCATTTTTCCTGTTGGTGAGTCGAATAATTTCATCGTTTCCGCCGGAAGAATTTCCTGATGAACTTCCTGACAGGAATTGCAATCTTTCCGACATGTATTTTTTCCTGTTAAGATGTTCATTTTGTTTGCTTTTTTCTTCGGCAAGCCGGGTTTCCAATTCCTTAACAGTCTCCATCGCGCTGGTACTAAGGCTTACGGGGTCTATACTACCCTGCTTAACTTTTTCGGAATAAAGCTTTTTCCCAAGGCTATCAATTTTATCCTGCTGTGCAGTCACAATTCTCTTAATACCTTCCGCATTTTCACCCGTTCTTTGTGAGCTCAAATTTTTATAGTAATTTAAAAATTCTTGTCCAAGTGCATTTACAATTAGCGCTGAAAGCGCAGGGTTTTCAGAACGGAAAAAAATATTCAGATAATCAGTTCGTCCAACGCGCTCTATGGTTAAATAGTAAATCAATGAGTCGTAATCATATCCATAAAGTTTAAAATATTCTATCAGTATTTTTTCATCATTCGTATCGGAGCTTAACAATTGGTTGTTACGAAGACGTTCTTCAAGCACCTTGATTGCCTTCTGGATGTCAACTGCTTTATAGAGGTCAGATTCAAGGTCCCTTTTTGATGGATGACGATATGCTTTCTCTGGATTTTTCAGATCGTGCAAAAGCAACTTATAGGCAATTGTATTAATAACTTTTGGCGATTTAAATGTTTCAATAGCGTTATTAAACTTAACATCAGCAGTGTAAATGTCAATCCCCGAACTCCCGTCTACTAGTCTTACTTTTTCGGCGGTAAAACCTGTAGAATACTGAGCCTGGGAAATATAGAGTGATTTTTTATTATACAAGAATATGTAGGATGCCAGTACGGCCAGTGCCGATAAGCCTAAAATGATCCATTTACGACGGAACAGTACTTTAAAAAAATATATTAAATCCATATTTATGATTTTTGGGGAAATTTCTTAGGGGTTAGCAAAATGATTTTTAAGGTATGTTGATGATTAATTTTTCGGTGGGTGATACTTCATTTTGGTATTAAAATATATTGAAAACCGCTTTATTTCCTTTACAGTACGAATTTTCAATACCTGCGTAAAACTTCCGCTTTTCTTTAGCGTCCTTACTCCCGTCCAAACTCGGTTTCGGTTAGACCTTACTGGTTTGACCGACCCGTATTTCATTAAATCATAGCACATTCTTCCATCTTCACCATGGGTTTTATTCATGTAAAATCCTTCCTTCATTCCATACTCCCGAATAAAGCCCATACTCATCCCATATGAATTTAAAAACGGACGCTTCACCTGCCGAACTTCAGCAATTAAGTCTTTGCAAATCTCCAGTACCGATAATTGCCAACGAGCAAAACCGGCTTCACTTATAAATGAGTAACGGCCATATACACTTACGACACCGGGTTTCTGTAAGACTCGCAGCATATCGTCAACCCAGCAGTCCGGGTAAATACAATCAGAATCAGCCATCAATATATATTTACCCCTGGCATTCTCCATTCCCATTTGCCTGCCGGGGCCCCACCCCTGTATTGGTTGAAAATAGTTACGGATATGGATCTTGTCGAGAGTGTCTTGAGTGTGATCAGTTGAATTATTATTGACTACAATTATTTCAATAGGCACTCTTGTTTTTAATTTCGACAGGCTGCCCACAGTCTTTAAAATGTCTACCTCCTCGTTCCAGGCTGAAATTATGATACTTACGAGTGGCTCATGAGACTGTATGGCATCAAGGCCCTTATTAATCTCATCGAATACAGCATCAGGTATTTCATAAAAATTTGCAAAATTATACTCAAATGGTTTAATCCATTTTGGGTTTCGAAAGATATTCATATTATAACAGGGCAAAGTACTTTTAGGAATTCGAATTTTTTCGGCACTAAGATACAGAGGTTTTGGTCAGAATAAAAAAGTCTGATATTGTGATAATACCAGACTTTTTTAAGGTTTTCGGTTTTTCTAGTTGACTTTTATCATTTGAACTGACTTGCTGGTCCGGCCGTCCGTAAGAATTCGTACCATATAATTGCCGGGCAATAGCGCAAGACCAGACGGTAGATTAATCTTCAAAAGATTTCTTCCAGGTAACGTAATAAGCGCAGCGCTTTTAAATGCAACTCTCCCACTTACATCGTATAACATTACAATCACTTTTGACGAAACAGAACGGTTGATATCAATCTGAATGTAATCAGTGAAGGGATTTGGATAAACGTTGACAGTATAGGCCATTTGATTTGCAACTGGGGTTTGACCCTTAGCTGCTGCGGCACCCAATTCAGGTTTCAAATCAGCCGGTAGAACGTGACCGTGCTTGATGTTACGCGCTATGATGTTAGAAGGTATACCATCTGGATAAATTGTATTAGTAACTCCAGCATCCGGTGTATTGTCTGTATAATACTCGATCGTATAAGCACCTGTAAAACTATACGGAGAACCAGAAGCGGTGGTAACGCTCAGCAACAAATCTCCGTCTGGTCCAGGTGTCAGCTTATCAAGGTAAACAACTTTCATGTCGTTGTAATAGCTGTTAAGTTCAACTGTTTTACCGTTACAAGTATAATTTGCGGTAGAGAAATTGGTATTTAAGTTACTACCGAAACAGCCAATTCTATACTTTTTGCTGACATCCAGATTTTGAAATCTAACCTGAGATGTTTGACCTGCATCGGTCCAGTAGTTGCTTACCATGACGTTCGCAGGGAAAATTCCATCTACATTCACTCCTGCATAACCTGCGCCATTAAATTCTTTAGTGATTACCATTTCAAAACCTGTGTTAACAGATAATGTGTTCACCAAATTGCTAAAGGTTGATCCCAAAGTGGATGGAGCACTTGTACTGTTCCATGGCGCCGGAGCTTTTTGAGCAATGTTTACATTTTGATTAATTAATATAATCTTTTCGGCAACCATCGCATTGGCTGTGTTACTGTAACTACTAAATGTTCCGGATTGAACCGCTCTAACCTTATAGAAGTAACGTGAATTTGGGGCCAACCCTGTGTTTGTATAGCTAGTCACATTGGCTGCAGTTGTAGCCACGAGACCATAACTGCCATTGAGGGATGTGGATCTGTAAATTTCAAATCCTGTCTCAGTCGAGCTGCGATCACTCCACGTTAATTTGATTCTGTCTGTTTGAATTAGCGTCTCTGCAAATAAATCTGAAGGTCTAATGACCGGATCAGAAACATTGTATTCTCTTATTACAACACCGTTAAGCATTAAAACAGGATTCGCTGCATCTTTCGTAATTGTCACCTGAATAATTCCGGCCGCGCTTGGGATAAGACCATTC
>JANXYS010000190.1 GCA_025355935.1 Chitinophagales bacterium
TCTTTAATAATATTTTCTTTACGGTCAATCGATAAATGAGCTACCGAAATGAGAGGCTCACTATAAATAGGGCGTGTAACATCTTCTTTCGCTGCATTGGGCGGCATATCATCTGCTCCGTCGGGCACATGTACCACAGAGATTTTCTCATTCGGTTTGAGCATTATTTTTTGATTGCGCCTTTCTTTCAGCGTAACCTCTATTGATCCTTTTATTAAAGAGGCTTCCGAAATACTTTCTGCTGGATAAGCTTTTACATTAAACACTGTTCCGAGCACCTTAATATCCATCATTTTGGAATGAATGATAAAAGGACGCAGTTTGTTTTCTGTTACCTCAAAAAAAGCTTCCCCTTCGAGCGTTACTTCCCGGGTGTTGCCAACAAAATTATCGGGGTAACTTAATTTACTATCTGCATTTAGAATAACTAATGTTCCATCGGGGAGTTTTACCTGTGATTTGGAACCTGCGCGGGTAGCTACTTTATTTTCAAAAGCCAAGGCTTTTTGAGGAGCACTTTCGTGGTTAAAATTAAGATACAACAGCAGGCAGGCAACTCCGGCCACTCCTGCAAGAAGTATGAGCGCCATTCTGTTTTGTTTGGGTCGGCGAATAGTACCGCGTGATTCTGCGATTTCGACATCGGGGGCAGTTGATGCTTTAGTAATATCAGCAAGTTTTGACCGGAGAACTTTTAAAACCTTGTCTTCTTCCTCGGCAGAGAGACTGGAGTCAGTTACTGGTTTTGATTTTAAGAGTGAAAGGACCGAATGGAATTCCGGGTGTTGAATATATAACAGGTCAAGCTCAGCTTGTTCGTCCGGGCTAATATCCGCAGCTATCTTTTTGGAAGCAAGAATCCAAAACCTGTTTTCGTCCATGAGGGGAGTTGTACCGGTAGGACTATATAAAACCTGGATACCCCCAAAAGATTGTAGGATTTATTTCCTAGAGTTCCTCACGCATAATTGTTTTGCTTCAGCGAACCAGCAATTTTCTTGAGGGCAATCCCCATCTGGTTCTCGATTGTTTTTACCGAAAGATTTAAAATGCTTGCTGCTTCCGCATACTTCAGGCCATCTTCCTTGACAAGTTTAAAAATGGCCTTACATTTATCCGGGAGGTTGCGGATGGCTTTTTGCAAGGCCTCCGCTACTTCTTTTGCTATCAAAAGCTCGTCTGATGCCACTGATTTAAGTTGGATTTCAGTTCCGCCAGCATACTCCTCTATCCAGCAAACTTTTTGTTTTTTAGCTTTATACAAGTAAGTTAGGGACAGATTTTTGACTGCAACGTAGAGAAAAACGCGAAGGTTGTTAATTTCTGCAACGGATTCTTTCTTCTTCCATAATTGTACGAACACATCCGAAACAATCTCTTCAGCAATATGGCGTGATTTAATGATGCTGAAAGCAAAACGGTGAAGATCTTTGTAAAGAAAGAGATACAACTTTTCAAAGGCTTTTGTATCGTTGGATAAAGCAAAAGACTGCTGCAATTCATAAATTGTGCTATTGGTATCAGCTGGCTTTGACATACAGAGCAATCGAAATTATAATTGAAGTTCATTAATTACTTATTACCAAGCAAGAAAAGTATTTTTTTTTGTCTTCTGATGCCGATTTATTCGCTCTGGTATTGCGGACGAAAATTGCTAACTTCGCATGTTTCGAATCAAAAAACCTAATGGCCTACAAAATTCTCGTCTATGACGATGACAAAGATATCCTGGAAGTGATTTCAGCTATTTTAAAAATGCGTGGATTTGATGTAGAATGCCGGAACCATTGCAGGGATATGCCCGGTGACATTGACGCTCATGAGCCTGATGTTATATTGATGGATAACTGGCTACCAGACATCGGCGGCGTAAAGGCCATACAATATTTAAAGAATCACGAGATCTTCAAACATATTCCGGTAATTTTTTTTAGTGCAAACAGCCATGTAGAAGAGCTTGCAAAAGAAGCTGGTGCTGATTATATGCTTAAAAAGCCTTTTGAACTTAAGGAGCTTCAGAATATGGTTACCCTGGCTGCCGAGACCACTATTTCTACTTAGGGGTCAGTTATCCCGTTTCTGCAGACGTTTCAGGATCATCCTGTACCAAAGGATGTTTGTAATCCGGTTTTTTAATGCACTGGTCAGGCATAAACCCCCGCAACGAGATTTCTTGCACCGAAATATGAAATCCTGGTTAATTATAACTACTCCTCTAAATGCATTTCGCATGCTGGTAGCCGATTTTAAATACGGACGTTAATTATTCTTTCGTTTCGTTATGAATACTTTCTGAACTATTTAAGCGTACCGCAGTTTCCGTATCTCTTAATTTTGCTTCGCAGAAGCTAATCAGGATATTAGCACGCGCTACTTTATCAGCTAGTTCATCTATAGAAACTTCATTTCCATCCATTGCTGAAGCCAATGTTTCTAATTCATTGATAGCATCCTTATAGGTTTGGATTTCCTTCATTGCCATTGATTATTTCTGTAATAACGGAATTTATTGTCGCATCACTCATAATAACATTTATAGTGCTGCCTGTTGTTAATCTACTTGGTTCGGTAATTAACTGTCCACCCTGGTAAATCAGGGCATAACCGCGTTTCAATATGTTAGACGGGCTTAGGTATTTTACCAGGTGCGCAAGAATCTTCAAATCGCTATCCGCCGCTGCCAACTGATTAAAGGCCATTTGCCGGATACTTGTCTGAAGCGTTGTAATATGCCAATTAGCTGAATGCAAACTGTCTTTTGCCCTCTCCCTTATTAGTGCTTTTCTCAGCGTAAAAGTATTTTGTTCGCGCTGCAGGAGCATCCCGGCTTTAGAAAATATCTTATTTCTACATGCAAATATTTTTTCTTCAAATAAGCGGTTGTGAGAGATAATGGCTTCAGCAACTTTTGTAGGTGTTTTGGTAGCCATAAATGTCATCAGATCAGTAATCGTTTCGTTGCGCGTATGACCAATTCCGGTGAGTACCGGAATAGGAAACCTGGCGACAGCCTTTGCAGGTTCATAGGCATCAAAAATAAGAAAGTCTGTTTGAGACCCGCCGCCACGCACAATTACAACCACATCATAAGCTATTTCCGACTGGAAAATGTTAATCAACTTTTGTACGATGCCTTTTTCCATCCCGGTCCCCTGTACCTGCACGGGATAATCATCGACTTTGAAGGAATAGCCGTACTGGTTGTTTTCGAGTTCATGTTTAAAGTCATTGTATCCATCTGACCCGGGCGATCCAATAAGCGCAATAGTTTTTATAACCGGACTAAGTTCCAGCGATTTATTAAAGGTTTGAAAATCCCCGTTTATAAAGTTTACATAGCCAGGGTTTTCATCAACCAGCCTTTGCAGTGTGGCCTGCCTCTGTTGTTCCAGTTGGCCTATGGTGAAAGCAGGGTCAACATCAAG
>JANXYS010000191.1 GCA_025355935.1 Chitinophagales bacterium
AACTTAATCGCCTTTCGGTGGAAGAGTTCAGGCAATCTGAGAAAACTCCAGTGATAGCTGTCCTCGAGAATATTCGAAGCGCTTACAACGTCGGGAGCGTTTTCAGAACTGCAGACGCTTTTTTATTGCAAGGCATTTATATAACGGGTTATACCGCACTGCCAGGCCATAAAGAAATCAAAAAAACAGCTCTAGGGGCTGAAGAATCTGTTGAATGGAAACACTTCATAAGTGCGCCAGATGCAATCGCAGAGTTGAAAGCCAACGGGTACAAAGTGTTTGCGATTGAGCAGGTTACTAATAGCATGAAACTTCACGAATTGGAATTTGATCGTTTTGATAAGGTTGCAGTGATTTTTGGAAATGAAGTTGCCGGTGTAGAATCTGATACAATTGCACTATGTGATGGATGCATTGAGATCCCGCAACTTGGCATGAAGCATTCACTAAACATTGCAACAGCGGCTGGAGTTGTTTTATGGGAGTTAGTGCGAAGCCGATTAAATAACCCTGCATGATAAAATCTGTGGTGCGCGGACGACTTTCATTCTAATACGATCCACCTAAAGACACAGTTTCCGTTATGGCATCATCAATAAAAAACTACCTCTCTTTAATAAAATTTTCGCATACTATTTTTGCTCTTCCCTTTGCAATAATAGGTTTCTTTCTTGGCGCAGATTATTACCTGGACCTCTCGTCGTTTTTCTACAGTAGTCATGAGTGGAAGCTTAGGAGTAATCAAACGGGACCGGCTATTGGAGATGTGTTTAGTTATCAATTCTGGGTCCTTAAATTTTTACTGGTTTTATTCTGTATGCTGTTTGCACGTTCTGCAGCTATGGCTTTTAACCGTTATCTCGATCGCAAGTTCGATGCAAAAAATCCACGTACCGCGGTTCGTGAGATTCCAGCTGGCATCATTAACGAAAAAAACGCGCTCATCTTCACCATTATAAATTGCATACTCTTTATAGTCACTACCTACTTTATAAATCGTATATGCTTATATCTTTCCCCGGTTGCGTTATTCGTTATTCTTTTCTACAGTTATACAAAGAGATTTACTGCTCTATGCCATCTTATACTGGGAGTAGGGTTGAGCCTGGCACCTATTGGGGCCTTCCTGGCCGTTACGGGAAAATTTGCCCTGTTACCAATACTTTTCTCCCTTGCAGTAGTTTGCTGGGTAAGTGGTTTCGATATTATTTATGCACTGCAGGATGAAGGGTTTGATAAAGAAAATCAGCTGTATTCTATCCCCTCCGTAATGGGTAAGTCAAAAGCGCTTGCAACCTCCTCCATACTTCATCTCTTATCATCAGTCGCAGTAATGACCGCCGGGCTTTACGGAGGATTTGGTGTATGGTATTGGCTCGGAATCGCCATATTTACAGGTATGCTGGTTTACCAGCACTCGCTCGTAAAACCCGATGATCTCACTAAAGTCAACATTGCCTTTATGACCGCAAACGGGATAGCTTCTGTAGTATTCGCAATATTCGTAATGCTCGATCTTTTCCTGAGCTAGTGTTTCCAATACATTCTAATCCTCGTTCCAACGTTTTCGCGGATGTTCATGTAAAAAAGGTTGATGTCAGCAACGTGATAATTCTTTCTATTAAAAAGTATATTGCCAAAAAATTTCGGTTTAGCGGTCCACAGGATATTCCGGTGGATTTGTGCTGACCCTCCTCTGCTAATTTTATTAAAGTTTAAAAGTACAGTTCCTTTATTTTCAGATGCGGGAGCATAGTCAGGGCTCATCGTCCAGGTAAGAGGATTTGTTACCACCGAATTAAAATTTTCTCTTTCTATATACGGTTCACCATTGTAACCTTTTTGATAACTTCTCCAACTTACGAAACAGCCAGTTGCCATACTGTCTGTACATGAGGGAATACTTTTAAAATAATGCTCATCAACAGGCATCCCGATTAGGTATGCACAAATGAGTTTCTTTTTCAAAGGCTTGTTATCAAAGAATTCCCGTAACAAATGCCCTGCGTGAATAGTTCCCTGGCTGTGAGCCGCAATAATAATCGGGCGGCCATGATTAAAGTGCTGGAGGTAATATTCAAAAGATTGTTTTACATCCTGGTAGGCAAGTTCGAGGGCCGCGGCATTCCTTTGCTTATTAGAAGACGTAAATACCCTGTAATGCGCCTGGCGGTAACGCGGAGCAAAAACCCGGGTTTGATCATTAAAGGCTGATGCCTGGTAAAGTATGGTGGAATAATCAGTTTTGGAATTAATGATGGGGTCGTCGATAGCAGCATTCCAATTGCTGTCCTCCTTGTTAGTAAAGGTAGTAGGGTAAATAAAAAACACATCAACAGAGCTATCTGAAACAGAATTTTTACGGAGCGGAAACGGTATGCTATCCGCCCGGTCTCTCTTAAAAGGATGAGC